>NZ_JBSVWF010000002.1:0-195814 GCF_054071635.1 Pseudomonas sp. SDO52101_S400
CAACGTCGGGCCACCCCAAACGCCTCATCCACCCGAGCCAGATCCTGCTCGCTCAGGGTGCCCGTGCGGGAGCTGACCAAGGTGTCTTGCGTCATGCATCGACCTGAAAAAAACAGTCGACTATGGATTCGGTAACGCTCGATCAGGTCGATGCATTTCATAAATATCCCCCAATCGGTCCCCTCTCCCTCCGGGAGAGGGTTAGGGTGAGGGCCATTCCCAAGCCCTGCACATCAACGTCGGGCCACCCCAAACGCCTCATCCACCCGAGCCAGATCCTGCTCGCTCAAGGTGCCCGCGTAGTAATGCAACTTGGTCCAGGCCATCAGGTAGTCGTAGCGGGCCTGGGCCAGATCGCGGCGGGTCGTAAACAGTTGTTGTTCGGCGTTCAGCGCGTCCAGATTGGTTCGCTCGCCACCGAGAATGCTTTGCTTGGTCGAGACCACCAGCGCTTCGGCCGAGGTCAGGGCCTTCTGGTAGGCGCGCAGTTTGTTGACGCCGGACAGACAGGCACTGAACTGGCGACGCAGTTCGATCAGCGTTTCGCGGGTCTTGCCGTCCAGCTCGTATTCGGCCTGCTCCATGTTGCGACTGGCCTGACGGGTCGATGCCGACACCCCGCCACCGGCGTACAACGGCACGTTGACTTCGATGCCGATGGTGTTGGTGTCGTAGCGCTGGTTATAGGTGTTGCCGCTTTCCGATTCGTTCTGGCGCATCGAAGCGTAGGCACTGACTTTCGGCAGGTGTCCGGCGCGGTTGCGCTCCACTTCATAACGGGCCACTTCCACGGCCTGACGTTGTGACGCCAGGTTCGGGTTATTGCTGATCGCCAGTTCGTGCCAGGTGTCGTAGTTGGCCGGCATCAACGCGAAGGTCTGGAAATTCTGGTCCAGGGGCGCCAGGTCAGTGATGTCCACTGCTGGCACACCGACCAGCGCACCCAGCTCACGCAGCGCGGCATCCTGTTCGTTGCGGGCCTCGATTTCCTCGGCGGTCGCCAGTTCATAGCGCGACTCGGCTTCGAGAATGTCGGTCCGTGTGCCTTCGCCCTGTTTGAACATGTGCTCGTTCTGCTGGAACTGCTGCTCGTATGCCTTTTTCTTGGCCTGGGCGATGTCGATCTGATCCTGAGCGAACAAGGCCTTGGTGTAGTTGTCGAGCACTCGGACCAACAGCTCCTGGCTCTTGCCCCGGAAGTTCTCGTCGGCAAACAGCGACTGCGCCACACCTTTGCGATACGCGGCGTAGGCCTCGTAGTCGAGCAACGGTTGTTGCAGGGTCAGGTTGGAGCCGTAACTGTTGTAGTTGCGGTTTTCAGTAAAGTTGCCGCGATCGGTAAGTTGCGTAACCTTCGAGGTGTTGTGGCCCTTGTTGTAGTTGTAACCGACTTTCGGCAACAGCCCGGCGCGGCCAATGGCCCGGTTTTCAAGGCCTGCATCGCGTTCCTTGATCGCGCCGAGGAACACCGGGTCATTGCGCAACGCCTGTTCGTAGATCTCGAACGGCCCCATGGCCGCCACCGCACTGTTGCCCGCGAGCAGCGCGAACGCTGCCGCCAGCATGGAAAGCTTATTCATACAGCCGAACATCCTTATTCTTCAGTCAACGCGGAGCCGGCCCGGTCGAGCAGCGGTTTGAACAGGTAGTTGAGGAGAGAACGTTCGCCAGTGCGCACGAACATTTCCGCCGGCATGCCGGGCTTGATCACCAGGCCGTTGAGCTTCTCCATGGCCTGATCGCTGACGCTGCTGCGCAACACGTAATACGGCACGCCGGTTTTCTCATCGACCATCTGGTCGGCGGAAATCAGACTGACTTCGCCGGGAACACGCGGTGTCTTGCTCTGGTTGAAGGCGGTGAAAAGGATGTCCACTGGCAGGTGCGTGCCGACCTTGTCGATCAGGTTGATCGGCAGGTGCCCTTCCACTTCCAGGCGCGTGCCTTGCGGAACGATTTCCAACAGGGTTTCGCCCTGACGCACCACGGCGCCTTCGGTGTGCACACCGAGGTTGACCGCGACACCGTCCGACGTCGCCACGATCTCGCTGTGTTGCAGATCGAAACCTGCGGAGGTCAGTTGCTCGGACAGGGTGACGCTTTTCAGCTGCGCATCGGCCAGCTGGGTGCGGACTTCCTTCTGGTATTCCTCGCCGTGCTGTTGCAGTTTCAGGCGCGACTCAAGAATGCCCTGCTCCACACGACCGCTTTCGCCGGTGTTCTCAGCCAGTTGCTGTTGCACTTGCGACAGCTGACGCTGGTACTCCATCAAGCGGTTGCGCGGAATGTAGCCGTTGTCCGCCAGGGGTTGCAGATTGCTCAACTGCTGTTGCAGGGAGTCGGCCTGGGCGTTGAGATCGGTACGCGCACGGCGCATGCCGGCCAGTTGCGAAGTGGCGCCTTCGATGCTGGCGCGCAGTGCGGCCTGCTCGCGGGAATAGGCTTCACGGCGACTGCTGAACAGTTGGCGCTGACCTTCCAGCACCAGGGCCAGACGCGGATCCGCGTTGTCGCTCAGTTCTGCCGGAAACGTCACCTGCTTGAGGTTGTCGCGTTCTGCCTGCCAGCGCGCCAGACTGGCCCAGGCCATGCGGTACTGGGCTTGCAGCGATTGCACATCGGCGGCGACCTGGGTCTGATCGAGGCGGAACAAAGGCTGGCCCTGCTTCACGATCTCGCCTTCGCGTACCAGAATCCGGCTGACCACGCCGTTGCTCATCGATTGCACGGCTTTGCGTTTACCGGAGACCACCACCGTGCCCTGCACCGGAATCCCTTGATCCAGCGGCGCCAGTGCAGCCCAGGCAAAGAAGCTGCCGGCGCCGGCCAGTGCCAGAATCCAACCCATGCGGGCGAAGAACTTCGCGTCGCGCTCCGGACGCTCAGTGACGTAGGCCTCTTCCATGGTCGCTTCGTTTTGAGTATTCATGCTCGCGCTGCTCATACACCCGAGTTCCTTGTCGAGGGCTGGTACTGCCGGCTCATGCTGAGCCCGCCCGGTGCCTGCGCGTTTTTTTCAGTTTGTTGTGGCTGTTGCGCCTGGTTGCCGGAAAGTGCCTTGAGCACGTCATGGCTCGGGCCGAAGGCTTGCAGACGACCATCGTTAAGCACCAGCAACTTGTCGGCTTGAGCCAGTACCGAAGAACGGTGCGTCACCAGCACCACCGTGGTGCCCTGCGCCTTGAGTTGCACGATGGCGCTGGACAGTGCGGCTTCGCCGACGGTATCGAGGTTGGAGTTCGGTTCATCCAGCACCACCAGGCTCGGCGTGCCGTACAGCGCACGCGCCAGGGCCACCCGTTGTTTCTGGCCGCCGGACAGGCCGCTGCCATCCTCGCCCAGTTGCGTGTCGTAGCCTTGCGGCATGCGCAGGATCATTTCGTGTACGCCGGCCTGTTGCGCGGCGGCCACCACCTTCTGCGGGTCAGCCTCGCTGAAACGCGCGATATTTTCGGCGATGGAGCCGCTGAACAACTCGATATCCTGTGGCAGGTAGCCGATGTACGGGCCGAGATCATCGCGGTTCCAGCGATGAATGTCGGCACCGTCCAGGCGTACCGTGCCACCGAGGGTTGGCCACACGCCGACCAGTACCCGCGCCAGCGTCGACTTACCCGAGCCGGAAGCACCCAGCACACCCAGCACTTCACCGGCCGCCAGATTGAAATTGACCATGTGCAAGGTCGCGGCGCGCTGCCCGGGCGGGCCGGCACTGACTTGTTCGAAGGTGATCTGGCCTTTCGGTGCCGGCAGAGCCATGGCGTCGTCGCTCGGCGGAAAGGCCTGCAACAAGGAATCGAGACGACGGTAAGCCAGCTTCGCCCCGCTCCACTGTTTCCACACGGCAATCAACTGATCGATCGGGCTGAGCACCCGGCCCATCAGGATGGAGCCGGCGATCATCATCCCGGCGGTCATGTCGCCCTTGATCACCAGCAAGGCACCCAGGCCCAGCACCAGCGATTGCAGGCACAGGCGCAAGGTCTTGCTCAGCGAACTGATGACTGCACCGGTGTCGCTGGCCTGGTTTTGCAGGCCGAGGAACCGCGAATGCACCTGGAACCAGCGTTTACGCAGCGAGCCAAGCATGCCCATCGCCTGAATGGTTTCGGCATTGTGCAGGTGGCTGGTGGCCAACTGGCTGGATTTTTGCGAATAACCGGCGGCTTCGCCCAGCGGCTTCTTGGTCATGTATTCGTTGAGGCACGCCAGGGCGATCAACAGCAGCGCGCCGGCGGTGGCGAGAACACCGAGCCAGACGTTGAACAGATAAATCACAAACAGATAGACCGGAAACCACGGCGCATCGAAGAACGCGAACAGCGCGGGCCCGGTGACGAACTGGCGAATGTGAGTCAAGTCACCCAGGGACTGGCCGGCGTTACCCTCGCCCTTGAACAGATTGCGCTCGAACGCGGCTTGATAGACCCGCAGGTTGAAACGACGCTCCAGTTGGCTGCCGATGCGGATCACGATGAAGCTGCGCACCACTTCCAGCAGGCCGATGAATGCGAAGAATCCCACGACCATCAGCGACAGCATCGCCAGCGTGGTTTCGTTTTGCGAAGACAGCACTCGGTCATAGACCTGAAGCATATAAATAGAGGGCACCAGCATCAGCACGTTAATCAGTGCGGTAAAGCATCCGACGCTGATCAGAATGCTCTTATAGTCACCCAATGCCTTGAATAAGGGAGCGGTGGCTGGGGCCTTCGCCATCTTCATTGATTATTCCTGAAATGATATTCCTCGCCGTTCTTGGCGAGACTTCAATTAATAGCCCACACACCGGGCGGGACATACACCGCCAGTCTCTGCTTACACTTCAATAACAACTTTCGCGATTAAACCTGGCGTTCGTGTTATTCAAAGGAGGCTTATAACTGAAACGGGGTGCCTTATATTTAAACTGTGAGTCGGTTCCGATGATCAAGGCTGTTTGGCAGCTCGCTTGAGTGTAATCACCAGGCCTGACTTCAAAGTGCTCAGATAAAGCCCATCACGTTGTCGGCTGAAAAACTGGATTCTTGAGCCTTCCTTGCCGGTGATCGAAAGACCGTCCGGATCGGGAAACCAGCCGATGGCGCTGTCCTGCAGCCATGCGCTCAGACAGTCGGCACCTTTGCCCAATGTCTGGTTGGATTCAAGATCGATCAGGCAAGTATTGGACGGTTTGTCCTGCAGCGCCTGGGCCTCGGGAGCTTCGTTGCGGTCGCTCAGGGTCGCTTGCCACTGTCCGGAAAATACCGATGGGTCTTCGAGTCTCAGGCTGCTTGCCATAGTTGTTTCTCCAGAAATCATCATCAGCATCGGCAACAGATAAGCCGCCGCTTTGCGGGTAAAAGCGAATTGGATCATAGGAAATTTCACTCCGGCGAGTAGCCTTGCTTACCAGCCAAGGCGATGCAAGTGAAGAAAGCGGCGCATCACGCGCCGCTTTCCCGGTTCACATCACGCCACGATGTCGCTGAGCGCTGCCTGGCCAACGGTGCTGACCTGGAAATCAGCCACGCCGTGCCCGGAGAAGTCCACCGAGAGCAGGCTGTTGCCGCCCGAGGTGGTCAGGATGGCATCGCCCGCCGCACCGGTGAAGGAACTGACAAAGTGCAGGCCTGCGCCTTTGGTGATACCGGTCAGGTCGATTTTGTCGAGACCGCTGACAAAGTCGAGAATCTGATCGATTGCACCCGGCTTGGAGTCGGAACTGGCTGCGAACACAAAGGTGTCCGAACCCGAACCGCCCCACAGCTTGTCGGCACCGCCGCCGCCCCAGATGATGTCGTTGCCGGCGCCACCCTTGAGTTCGTTGGCTGCGCTGTTGCCGATGATCAGGTCGTTGCCCGAGCCACCGATGGCGTTCTCGATGGTGACGCCCTTGGCGATGGACACGTTGCCCACCAGGCCGCCAACGTCGGAGAACGAGGCTTCATTGAGGTTGATCTTCTGGTTCTGGGTGAAACCCGAGAAGTCGAAGGTATCCTTGCCGCCCGCATCCCACACCGAGAACACCAGCTTGTCCGTTGACGAGGACGCACTGAGGAAGTCGCGACCAGCGTTGGAGTTGAAGCCGTAGGTGGTATCACCGGTACGGGTGGTCAGGTTGGCGCCGTAAAGCTTCTGGATTGCGGCGATGTCATCCATCAGCGGGCCCGAGGCATAAGCTTCGACGCCGCCCTTGCTGAAGTTCTGGCTGGTGTTGCTTTCACTCCAGTAACTCATGAGGCTGTAGCCGCGGGTGTCTTGCCCGTAGGAAGCGTCATTGTAGGTCGGGTTGCCAGTGCCGGCGTTGTAGTCGCCAGGGTGAGACAGGCCCAGGGTGTGGCCAATTTCGTGGGTCAGGGTCTGACGCCCGTAGTTGTTCACGCCCGGAGTTTTGTTGACATCGTATCCACTGCCGGTCAGGTACCAGGATTGACCGTCATAACCTGGCTCGGTGCCTGGCAGGAAAGCAAACGCCGCCGCGCCTTCCTGGCCGCCGCTGTAGTTACCGAAGGTCATGTGGCCGTCGCCACCCTTGGCTGCTTCGGTAAATGTCACGTTGGCGACGTCGGCCCAGGATTGCATGGCGAGCACGGCCTGGGCTTTCTGCAGGGAGCTGAACTGACTGAAACCGGTGACGCCCAGGCCGCTGAAGTTGGCGGTTTTGGACGTCAGAAAGGTGTAGGTCAGCTCGATCTTGCCGCTACCGTCGAGGTCGTGCCAGGAGGCACCGTCTCGCAGCAGTTGGGTCGCAGCTTGATCCACCGAGAAGGAGGGTTTGCCATTGACCGTGAGGTTGCCGCCACGATCGTATTGATGGCTGAAGCTATTGATCTGGTTGAACGCCGAACTGGTCGCTGCCAGTGGTTGTGGCGCCGCGCTCAGCTGGAAAGCCTGTTCGGCGGTATCAATAGCATTAGCTTTTACTTTCGACATAAACACACTTCCTTGTTTAGCAATGGAACAGTTTTTGTCCGATAGCGACAACCTCTGGCGAGATTGTCCTATCACTCGCCCAATGAAGGCGTAAGAAACCTGACACAATTTGAAATCTAACGTCTAGCGTTTTTTTGAGATCAAATTGAACTATTCCGGAAAAGTCCCGTAAACAAAGCGCGTGCCGCTGGAAGAATGTTGTAAGTGTGGTGAGTTTGCCTAATTGTCTGACGATTTCTTATTTAAATATTAAATATCGGTAAGTTGCTTTTTGTTAGGCGCGTCTCACTTTTCTGCACTTTATTAGTGCGGTGCCAGCGAAGTGATATCAAACAAATAAACATAAGTTGCAGGCCTCATATGCCGCTGTCGGAGCGGGGAAAAACCCGCTCCGACAGATTTTTCAGCTGCCGGTGCGGATCTTGTTCCAGACGCGAGTGCGGATCCGGTCGATGTTCAGCGGCATGGCCTCCAGCGCGAACAATTTGCCCATCATTTCCGGGCTCGGATACACCTTGGTGTCGTTCTTGATGGCCGGGTCGATCAGGCTGTCGGCCTGCTGGTTGCCGTTGGCGTAATGCACGTAGTTGCTGATGCCAGCCATGACGTCCGGCTGCAACAGGTAGTTCATGAAGGCGTAACCGGCCTTGGCGTCCGGCGCATCGGCGGGCATGGCAACCATGTCGAACCAGATTGCAGCGCCTTCTCTGGGAATCGAATAACCGATATCGACACCGTTCTTCGCCTCCTTGGCGCGGTTTTCCGCTTGCAGGATGTCGCCGGAGAAACCGACCGCCACACAGATATCGCCGTTGGCCAGGTCGCTGGTGTACTTCGAGGAATGGAAGTAGCTGACGTACGGCCGGACTTTCATCAGCAGGGCTTCAGCTTTTTTATAGTCCTCGGGATTCTTGCTGTGATGCGGCAGCCCCAGGTAGTTGAGCGCTGCTGGCAGCAATTCCGGGCCGTTGTCGAGGATTGCCACGCCGCACTTCTGCAGCTTTTCCATGTATTCGGGCTTGAAGATCAGATCCCAGGAATCTACCGGCGCGTTGTCGCCCAATACCGCCTTGACCTTGGCGATGTTGTAGCCGATGCCAGTGCTGCCCCAAAGGTACGGGAAGCCATGCTCGTTACCCGGATCGTTGGTCTGCAAGGCCTTGAGCAATACCGGATTGAGATTCTTCCAGTTCGGCAGCTGACTCTTGTCGAGTTTCATCAGGGCCCCGCCCTGAATTTGCCGCGCCATGAAATGGTTGGACGGAAACACCACGTCATAACCGGATTTGCCGGTCATCAATTTGCCGTCGAGGGTTTCGTTACTGTCGTAGACGTCGTAGGTAATGCCGAGACCGGTGGCCTTTTCGAAGTTTTTCGCGGTGTCCGGCGCGATGTAGTCGGACCAGTTGTAGACCTTGACCGTTTCCGCTGCCTGAGCAAGGGAAGCGGCGAGCATCAAGGGGGCGAGAGCGAGGATCTTTCGGGTCATGGATCGATTCCTGTATTGGCTATTGTTGTTGGCAGGCAATCAAAAGGATCAAGCAATCAGAAAATCAGGACGTAGGTCTTGCGCACGGTCTCCTGAATGTCCCAGATGCCGAGCGTGTTGGCTGGCAACATCAGTGCGTCGCCACCTTGTATGTGCAGGATTTCGCCGCCATCGTCCGGAGTGAACGTGCAGCGCCCGGAAATGAAGTGGCAGAACTCCTGAGCGGTGATCTGCCGCCGCCAGCGGCCGGGCGTGCATTCCCAGACCCCGGTTTCGACGCCGTCGTCGCGCTCGACGCTGGTGGTCGACGCAATCGCCACCGGTGTGCCGAGCGGCACCGCCACGGGGTTGGACTCGTCCAGTTGCAGCGTGGCGGTGTTCTTGAATTGGGTGATGCTCATGGCGTTACCTGTCTTTTAGTAAAACAACATTCAGTGCATGAAACCTTCCATGAACCCGGCCACCCGACTGGCCAGCTTGCGCCGCCAGGGCGCTGTCGCCGGGTTGGCCAGGGTCTGGTCTTCGTGGACGAAGCTTTTGATGATCGCGTTGTAGCCGAGCCAGCGGCACGGTTCCGGCTCCCAGGCCCGCAGCGCATGGATCCCGCCATCCGGCAGCACCCAGGGTTGATGCACCAGTTCGGTATCGCGCTCGAGAATCAGATCGGCCAGGGTACGACCACCCAGATTGGAGGCGCCCACACCCTCCCCTCCATATCCGCCGGACAGCGCGATGCCATTGGCCCGGTCGCAGAGCATGTGCGGTTTGAAATGCCGGGACATGCCGAGGTTGCCGCCCCAGGCGTGGGTGATCGTGGTGTTTTTCAGTTGCGGGAACAGCTCGCCGAACAGATAACGTCGCAGTTCCACTTCATCCCGGGTCAGATCAAAGTTGTGGCGCAACTGGCCGGCGAACTGATAGCCGCCACGGGCGCCGAAAATCAGTCGGTTGTCGGCACTGCGCTGGCCGTAGGTAACCTGACGACTGAACTCACTGAAGGCCTGACCACGATTCAGACCGATTTCGTCCCAAGTCGCTGCCGACAACGGTTCGGTTGCGACGATCAGGCTCTGCACCGGCAATTGATAACGACCCAGCGGCGGCAGCGTCACCGAATAACCTTCAATCGCGGGAACGATCCAGCGACTGCGCACGCTGGCCTTGTCGGTACGCAGGCTTCCCGCCTGCCAATGGGTTACCGGGCTGTTTTCGTAGATCTTCACGCCCATGCCTTGAACGGTTCTGGCCAGACCGCGCACCAGTTTTGCCGGCTGAATGGTTGCCACATGCGGAGCAAAGATACCGCCGTAAGGCTTGGCGACGCGGATCTGCTGAGCCAGTTGCTCGGGATTGAGCCAGCGGTAATCGTCGTCGGTCAGGCCTTGTGCATGCAGTTTGTTCAGATAATCACGCAGGCTGGTTTCCTGCTCGGGATAGCGCGCGGCGCAGTACAGCACCCCGCCCTTGCGGTAAT
The DNA here is from genome assembly GCF_054071635.1 of Pseudomonas sp. SDO52101_S400. NCBI lineage: Bacteria > Pseudomonadati > Pseudomonadota > Gammaproteobacteria > Pseudomonadales > Pseudomonadaceae > Pseudomonas > Pseudomonas sp. SDO52101_S400. The sequence goes on from NZ_JBSVWF010000002.1 coordinate 9,879, forward strand.
CGCAGTCGATGCCCTCGCGTTCGAGCACGACTTCCACTTCATCAGGAATGCTGTGCAGCAGATCGAAAGAAGCGTGGCGCTGTTGTGGCGAGAGGCCCGCGAGCAAACGATCCTCGCCCAGCAGATTGCCCATCAACCAGCCACCGTTGCGGCCGGATGCGCCAAAACCGGCGGTTTGCGCTTCGACGATGGCGATGTCCAGGCCTGGCGCGTGTTTCTTCAGGTAGTACGCGGTCCACAGCCCGGTGTAACCGGCGCCGATGATTGCCACGTCGACGTCCAGGTCTTGCCCAAGCGACGGGCGCGCGGTGAGCGGCTCGTCGAGTTGGTCCATCCACAAACTGATAGTGCGCCACGCCGGCATGCAAGACTCCGCCAATCCAGGTTTCGATGGCGTCGATCCTAGTGGCTGACCTCAGGGACTGTCTTGCGCGCGTGTCCGCAAAGAAATTTGCTTGGCGTAAGCCTTGGGCGACTGGCCGGTGTGCTGGCGAAAACAGCTATAGAACGCCGAGATCGAGTTGAATCCGGCAGCGAACGCCAACTCATCGATGCGCAGTGGCGGCGTGGCCTTGTCCAGCGATTGCAGCAAATGCTGGAGCCGTGCCTGATTGACGTAACGATAGAAGCTCTGCCCCAGCACCTGGTTCAGCAGATAGGAAATCTGGTTACGGCTGTAACCGCACTCCTTCGCCACGCGTTGCAGATCCAGTTCGGGATCGAGGTATGGCTGCTGACGCTGGAAATACTGCTGCAGGTCTTCGGCCATGAAACTCAATTGGCGTGGTGACAGGCCCAATCGGCTCGCCGCCGGACGCTGAGTCGGCGCCGCCGCACTTGAGCTCTGCTCGCGGACCAATGACGCATATTCATTTACCCGCCAGATTTTTGCGTCCTTGACGGTAATCGCTTCGCTGGAGCGGAACGACACCAGACCATTGCCGCCGCGCAGAGTCACTTCGTATTGAATGAACGCCGTGTTGCCGTCGATGCGGATCCGGTCGCAATGCTCCAGCGCTTCGTCGGACTCACGGGGCATGCTGACGCGAACGTACTCGCGCAGTTCGTCGAGGCCGAGCACGCGGTTCTGGAAGAAGTCGTTGTACTGGATGTCCGGATGGTAAAGCGCCATGACGCCATCGAGGTCCCGGTGTTTCCAGCACAGGTGATAGCGCATGACCGTTTCGGCCGTGGCCTGGGTCTGCTGCGGGCCGTCATCATCGGCGTGCATAAGGGCCTCTTGGAAAAAGAACCGAGCTTGCCCAACTTCGGGCGCTGCATCAACAAGCCGGTGGCGATGGCATTTTGGCGACGTTTACGTCGGCCGTGACTTACATCAAAAAAATCCCTGCAATCGCCAAATGGCCTGAAAATTCTCACAGGTTTTTCACATCCAGATGCTACTTTTAAGGACAGTCATCGGTTGAGCCAATGAAGGCTCTTCCCACCTACCATGAGCAAACGGAAGCGCTCGATGAAGAAGGCGGGCAACACATGAATAAAGGGTCAAGCAAGGTCACGTTCCCCAATGCCTGCCAGCTGATGCGCTGGCATTTTCATCCTATGGGTTTCGAGGCCACGATGGACGCGCCGGGCAGCATGATCGCTCGCCTGTTCGATCGGGCCAGCGGCGAAACCATGATTGCCATCGCCGGCATTCCCTGTGCCACGGTGATGAATGCGGCGGATGTTGAACGAATAATCGAAGCGGTTGAGGATGAACTGGAAGCTTTCGTTCCTCCAGAGTCGCTCAGGAGTTACGCCTAAATTATTGATAAAAAACAAAAAAGCCCGCTGCGTGCGGGCTTTTTTTGTGGGCGATCGGTTCAGGCGGTTTTCTTTTCCGGTCGGTGATCGACGAAGAACGGCTTGCCCTTGGCGACTCGGTCGGACGCTCGCGGCATGTTCACTGCCTGGGTGTCCTGCGGTTCGACGTACCAGTAGCAATGGCTCACAGCCCGGGTGATACCGACATAAGCCAGGCGCAGGATTTCGTCCTTTTGCGCCGTGTCGTAGGGCTCGTTGTCCCCGGCCTTGCCCAGCCCGGCCAAGCGGTAGACCTGATTTTTATATGGCGAACTGGTGAGGTGCTGACAGTCGCCGAGCAGGAACACCGCGTCGGCCTGCAAGCCTTTGGCGCTGTGATAAGTGAGCTGCTTCAAGCGCCGGGACTCGTAAGGCAAGCTCGAATCAACATTAACTACTGAGCGAATATACTGTTCTATCAATGACTTATCGCTACTTTTTCGATAAAGCATCAAGATCGAATCGCCGTTCCTGTAATGCTCCGCCAAGCGCTGGCCGAGCGCCTCGTCGTCGCGTTCCAGTACGTTGACCGGTTGCAGCGGCTTGTCCTCGCCACTGGCCTTGGCCTTCTTGCCGGGAATAGCCGGCGCGGCACGGACGATATGTTCGGCTGCATCAATAATGTGCTGATGGCTGCGATAGTTGTCGCTGAGCATTACCCGTGTGGTGCTCGGCGATGAAAACTCCTTGTTGAACTCCATGAAGTAGCTCGGCGAACTGCCGCGCCAGCCGTAGATCGACTGCCAGTCGTCCCCCACGCACAGCAAGGATGAACGCTGCGCGCCGCGCCCGACGTGCATGGCCGGGCCACGGCTGCGAATTTCCGCGAGGCTGGCTCGAATCCACGAGACGATCTGTGGCGATACGTCCTGAAATTCATCGATCATCAGGTGCGACATGGGGCGCAGCAGTTCATCGCTGAGCAGTTTGAGGTTTTCCGGCGAGTGCTCGCTGAACAGCGCGAACATACGGTTGTAGGTCATGACCGGCGGCTTTTGATCGAGCAAGTGATCTTCCAGCGCGCGCCAGAACAGGCTCAAGGCCTCGAAGAAAAACCGGTCGGGATCATCCTTGGCGAAACTCATGCGGCCAACGGCGTCTGGCACATCCAGGCCCAGGTTCTCGATGAAGCCTGCGGCGGCGACAAAACAATCCAGCAATGGCGCGGATGCGAGCTCGCCCTTGACCTTGTAATCGAAGCCCGGCCCGGCACTGGCATCACCTGCCAAGGTGGCCAGAACACGCTTTGACGACTCATAGCTATCCAGCCAAATCAATGGCTTACGACAGAAAGCTTGAAACAGGGTGCGCTTTACCGCCCACTCTGCGCGAACCGTCAGCTTGGCATTGGGACGGCAGACTTGTGGATTTTCCCGCGGATCGAAGCCCAGGATGACCCAGGCATCGAGACTCGGAATATAGCCATGACAGTGAAAGGTCGCACCGTTGATTTCGAAGGTCTGACGGTTCGGCTCGACACCCTTGATCGGCCAGGCACCGGCGCGAAACCACAGGTCTTCGATCACGTCGCACAGCTCTTCATCGCGCTTGGCGGCCAGTTCGGTTACCGCCATGCGTTTTTGCACGTCCGGGTGATCGCGCTCCAGCTCCTTGAGTTGCAAGGCATGTCGGGACAGTGGCTGGATCAACTGGCGGAAGCGGTCGTTGTCCGTGTAGAGGCGGTGATAACAGGCATTGAGCTGCTGACGCTGCGCGTCATTGATCCGCAGATCGAAAGGATTGCTGTCGACGTCATCGTCCCCGCCCTGAGGCCGGAGGCTGAGGTTTTCGAAGGCTTGCAAGCGTTCAAACCCCGGCAGGCTGCGAACCATCGGCAGAATGCGTGAGTGGAAAGTGCGCACCAGATCCCGTGCGGCTTTCTGGCTCAGGGAATGCCCCCAGAGGGCAAACAGCTCGATCAGCTTGCCGATGAAGTCCTTGCGCGATTCCCGGGTAAAGGTCACCACGGTCATCGAGTACAGCTCAAAGCCCAGATAATGCGTCAGCAGCAGAATGCGCAGTACCAGTGTCGTCGATTTACCGGCCCCCGCCCCGGCGATCACTGACGTTGAAGGCGTGTCACTGAAAATCATCTTCCATTGCGCCACGCTCGGCTGAGCATGCGCCGGCAGCAAGCGGGCAACGTCTGCCTTCATGCGTTTCTTCAGTTCGGCAGTCAGCGGCAGGCGCCAGTCATCGAACAGGTGATTGTCGATACCCGGTGCGCGATGCTCTGTACTGCGACTATCGCGGATCAACAGGACCTGACGGCCCTCTTCCAGCCCCTCAGCCTTGCCTTCCTTGTAGCCGTAATCGAACCCCGCGGTGTGACCGCTGCGAAAGCCATCGGCCTGGCCGTGCAGCCACGAAGCCCGATGCTGCGCGCGCAGTTGCGTCAGGCCGTGCCCAAGGAAACGCGCCGCCAGGCGTTTGAACCACGGCATCTCGGCCAGGGGACGAAGTTCGGGAGGAAGATCGGGGGTGTGTTGCGCCACGCTGACGGACTCCAGGAGGTGAGGCTGTTGGGGGCTATGGTGTCTGCATTTGCCCTTGAGTTCTAGCGAAATGCTTACAGGTCATTGAGTTAGGCGATGAACTGAAGGCTGCGTGAGAGCGCTTCGAGCTTTTTCATATCAATGCTTTCGATTGGAATGCAGCACTTTTTACGCTTTTTATCGATTGTTGGCTGATAGATGATGCCTGCCATCAATCACCGGTCTCGCTTCGTGGCTCCGGCCGAAACGCCCCATGACGAACCTTTTGAGGAGAAGATCATGCTTGAACTCAGACCCTTCAGCTCGCTGGGCGGCGCCCATCACGGCTGGCTGGATGCCCATCACCACTTTTCGTTCGCCGAGTACTACGATCCGCAACGCATGAACTGGGGCAACTTGCGGGTGTGGAACGACGACATCATTGCACCGGGTACCGGTTTCCCCACTCACCCGCACCGGGACATGGAAATCATCACTTACGTGCGTGAAGGTGCGATCACCCACCAGGACAACCTGGGTAACAAGGGCCGCACTGAAGCGGGTGACGTTCAGGTGATGAGCGCCGGCACCGGGATCGCCCACAGTGAATACAACCTTGAAGCGACCGCTACCAAGATCTTCCAGATCTGGATCATGCCGACCGAAACCGGCGCCCCGCCTTCGTGGGGTGCCAAACCGTTTCCCAAAGGCGAGCGCGAAGGCTTTGTGACACTCGCCAGCGGCAAGGACGGCGACGATGAGAGTCTGCGCATTCGCGCCGATGCGCGTTTGGTGGCAGCGACGATCAAGGCCGGCGAAACCGCCGAATATCGACTCGACGCCGGACGTCGCGCCTACCTGGTACCGGCCACGGGTGTGATTGAAGTCAACGGCTTGCGTGCGCAAGCTCGAGACGGTATCGCGGTGAGCCATGAGCCGGTGTTGACCGTCACAGCGATTGAGGACAGTGAAATCGTGCTGGTGGATCTGGCCTGATCGGCTGAATGACGGGCAAAAAAAGGGCGACCCAACGGTCGCCCTTTTTTATTCAGCGCAGATTACTTCGTGGAAATTGCACCATCCACCAGGGTTTGCGCTTCGGCCACCAGTTGCTTGAGGTGGTCGTCACCGATGAAGCTTTCGGCGTAGATCTTGTAGATGTCTTCAGTGCCCGAAGGACGCGCGGCGAACCAGCCGTTTTCGGTCATCACTTTCAGGCCACCAATGGCCTGATCGTTGCCAGGGGCCTTGCTGAGGATGCTCTGAATCTTCTCGCCCGCCAGCTCGGTCGACGTGACTTGCTCCGGCGACAGCTTGCTCAGCAGGGCTTTCTGCTCAGGGTTGGCCTTGGCGTCGACACGCACCGAGAACGGTTCGCCCAGTTCATCGGTCAGCGCGCGGTAGGCCTGGCTCGGGTCGCGGCCGGTACGGGCAGTCATTTCTGCGGCCAACAGGGCCGGAATCAGACCGTCCTTGTCGGTGCACCAGACGCCACCGTCCTTGCGCAGGAACGATGCGCCGGCGCTTTCTTCACCGCCGAAACCCAGCGAGCCGTCGAACAAACCGTCGGCGAACCACTTGAAGCCGACCGGCACTTCGTACAGACGACGGCCCAGACGCTTGGCCACGCGATCGATCAGGCCACTGCTGACCACGGTTTTACCCACGGCCGCGTCGGCGCGCCATTGCGGACGGTTCTGGAACAGGTAGTCGATCGACACCGCCAGATAGTTGTTCGGCGCCAGAAGACCGCCCGACGGGGTAACGATGCCGTGACGATCGTGGTCCGGATCGCAGGCGAACGCGACGTCGAAGCGCTCTTTAAGGCCGATCAAGCCCTGCATGGCGTGGCTGGACGATGGGTCCATGCGGATCTGGCCATCCCAGTCGACCGTCATGAAGCGGAACGTCGAATCGACGTTCTTGTTCACCACGTCGAGGTCCAGACTATAGTGCTCGGCAATGGCCGACCAGTAACGCACCCCTGCTCCACCCAGCGGATCGACACCCAGACGCAGTTTGGCACCACGGATGGCATCGAAATCGATGACGTTGATCAAGTCGGCGACGTAGGTGTTGACGTAATCGTGACGATGCGTGGTGGCGGCTTTCAACGCCTGCTCGTAGCCGATGCGTTTAACGCCGGCCAGTTTGTTGGCCAGCAGCTCGTTGGCCTTGGCTTCAATCCACTTGGTGATGTGGGTATCGGCCGGGCCACCGTTGGTCGGGTTGTATTTGTAACCACCGCTTTGTGGCGGGTTGTGCGACGGCGTGATGACGATGCCGTCAGCGAGGCCGGTTGTGCGGCCGCGGTTGTAGCAAAGAATGGCGTGAGACACCGCTGGCGTCGGAGTGTATTCGTCGCCCTCGGCAATCATCACGGTCACACCGTTGGCTGCCAGCACTTCCAGGGCACTCGCCCCTGCCGGAGTCGACAGCGCGTGGGTATCGATGCCGACAAACAGCGGGCCGGTGATGCCCTGGGCTTCGCGGTACAGGCAGATCGCCTGGCTGATGGCCAGAACGTGCCACTCGTTGAAACTCAAGTCGAAGGAGCTGCCACGATGCCCGGAAGTACCGAATGCCACACGCTGGGTGGAAATCGAGGCGTCGGGTTGACCGGTGTAATACGCCGTTACCAGTCGCGGGATGTCGACCAACAACTCTGCCGGTGCCGGTTTGCCCGCAAAAGGACTGAGTGTCATGCAAAACCTCTGAAATAGAGTGGTTCAGGAAATTACAGCGGAGTTTACTGGCAGTTTGACCGTAGTGCGATGGGATCTATCCAGTGCATCCCCGATGTTTTTTAACAGCTCAGTCATCGGGGGCCAGCCGCAAGGCATCGCCAAGCAAGCCGACGGCACCTGCCAGGTCAGGCCCGCTACAGCCTATGGCGCTCAGACGCATGTGTTGACCATGCATGCCTTGAGTGCTGAACAGTTCTCCCGGTGCTATCAGCACGTGCTGCTTGAGCAGCCGCTGAAACACGGCACCCATCGCCACCCGACGTGATGAGCGCACCCAGACCGTTGCACCGCCCTGCGGCTCGGCGATGTGCAGTGCATCGCCCAATCCTTCGCGCAGCAGTTCGATCAACTCTGTACGACGCTCCTTCAGCAATCGCTTGAGCACCGGCAGATGTTGATCGACGCGCCCGCTGGCATACAGTCGGGCAATGGCTCTCTGGCGAATCGGCGACAGGCGAAACGAGCGCAGCAGGAAGTGCCGTTGCAGGTCGTTGCGCCACTGCCGAGCAAGTACATAGCCATAGGGCGCCTCGACACCGATGACCTTTTCGAAAGTGGAAAACACCAGCAGACGATCAGGGTCCAGCAAGTCCCGCAAAGGTCGACTTTCGCGGTCATCGCCCAGCTCACCGTAACTGTCGTTTTCCAGCACCCACGTGCCGTGGAGCCTGAGCAGGCGTGCGATGGCTTCGCGATTATCGGAGGGTGCCAGGCTGCCATGGGGCATGTTCAATTGCGACGACAGCAGAATCAGCCGCACAGGCTCGGTCTCCAGTAACGTGGCCAGATGCTGTGGATCGAATTCTCCGCCAAGTTGAACAGGCAGCTCAATGACCTTCACGTTGGCGGACTGAAGCAAACGCAATATCACCCAGTCGCAGGGTGATTCGACCACCACGGTCGTGTTACGCAGCTCCAGAACGGCAATCAGGATCTCCAGTACCCCTCTCATATCGGCGCCGATATAGACATCCTCGGCATGCCAGCAATGAGTCGGCGATGAGGTATAGCGAGCGGCAAGCAGCCTGCGCAACTCCAGCTCTCCACAAGGCTGGGTGAGGGCCTGTGATTGCCGGGGATATTGACGCATGAGCTCCCGTTCAAGCATCAGCAATGGACTGTCCAGTGGTTGAATCGAAGCCGGATCATCGGCACTCAATACGCGCATGCCGAGACATCTCGCGTTGACGTAGACGGTTTCCAGCAGGTCATTGCCCCGGCCAGGCGGCATGACCGTGGACGCCGGCTGTGCGAAATACCCGGACTTGGCCACGGAGTAGATCCGGCCTTCTTTTTCAAGCAACGCGTAGGCGTACTGAATGGTCGATATCGACACATTCAGTCGTTCGGCCAGTTGCCTCAAGGATGGCAGTCGAATCGCTCCTTCGCCCCCCGGCCCGTCGATCAGTTGAGTGAGATAACGATAGACCGACTGATAAGCGAAACCGGTTTCGCGCGAGGCATTCATGAACGAGCGTCCACGGGCATTCTTTGGCGACCGTGCGCGACGCTCACACTCAACCTTCCGCCGAGCGGTCGCCGGTGGCAACCTCACAGTCAACCGGATCCGGGGCGTGCGCGACCTGATCAGCCATCTGGATGGAGTCCATGGCGTACAGCCGGCTGATCAACCGCACGGGCAAACCACTGACATCGGTCATCCATTGCAGAACCTGCTCCGGTGCGTGCAATCCCTGCATCGCGCGATGCAGGTCCGGCATGGCCACCAGCATGCCGGGGTGGCAGGTGCGCAGAAAACGTTCGAGCCCGGCTCCGCCATTGATAAAAGGCGCAAACAACAGGCAGACCAGTTGCGCCTCATTGAGCCCGAAATTCTTTTGCAAGGACGACGCGGCCAGCGATCGATGTTCACTCAGATCCGACAGATTGCCGATCGTCGCCATAAACCGTTCGCACATCTGCTCCGGTACGTTTTTGCGGTGCATCACGGCCAGGCAACGCTGCAGGTATTCCGATACCCCGACGTCATAATCGTGTCCGCCAATGTAGATGGCATGCAGACCGTTCAGATAGGCAGCGACCAAGGGATCTGGCGACTCGCCGATACCCGGCTCGAAGAGCAGCTCTTCAGTCTGAAACCCGAGAAAGTCGCTGAGCAAAGGCCATCGCTCCTCCATCTTGCCCACCACCATGTCATCGATACCGATGTAATGGGTGCGCCGACAGGCTTCGAACTGACCAAGAGGACGCCACGGCAGCAGATCGGTTTGTGCATGGAGTTCGCGATAGTAGTCGCCCCCCATGCCGTCGAGCAGGTTGAACAGTTCTTCGAATCCGCCCCCCCGCTTCGGCAACGCGCCAATGCCGGCCTTCTGTGCGGCGCGATCCAGGCCCTGGAGGAAATGCTCCTGGCTGCGTGCGGCGTCGCTGCTGACCAATGCGTCGACACCGTTGTTCCAGCGTGCAACCTGTCCGTAGAACTCGGCGGTGGCCAGGTACGCGTCGTCCCAAAGCTCCAGGCTCTCACCCCAGCATCGACGGTGGCCAACCATCAGCAGATTGATGCGATTCGCCTCACGCCCCTCGTCGGAGAGGGGCTCCTGGTGGTTGAAAGGCAAGACCTCTCGATTGTCGATCATCAGCAGTTCGACTCTCGGGTCGTCGTACAGAAACAGCGCGCTGAAGCTGCGATGCATGTTGTGCAATGCCGAAGCCGGTGTGGCGCAGCCACGCAGGGTCGCCACCCGCAGCTGAAAGGTCCCCGGAGCCCGTCCGGCAATGCTCAGCTGTGCTGCGCGCAACAGGGCCAGGCTGTAGCAGCAATCACGGGTGCCCGATTGCGTCACCAGCACCTTGAATTCGCCAATACGATCCATGCCCCCGGCGGCCACCGCCAATCGCTGAATCAACAGCTGCAATGCCGTGCGTTCGGCACGGGAAAAGAAACTCAGCAATCGTTGCAATACTTGCTGGTAGACATAGTTCATTGCCTGGTCATGGATCGTGCTCATCAGTACTTCACCCGATATCAAAGATTTTATATTGCGCAACCACGAACATCGGACGCGCAATCATTCTTCATTAATTAATAGACGCTGAAATGCTAACACTTAAGGTTTTGTAGTTATTTGAAACAGTTGAGCTCACAACAATTCACGTTTATCGCTCGCACACCGCAAGCCCCTGTCTTTACTGGGCTTCCACGACAGGGAAGTTTTCCTGGGAAATTTCTTACAATGGCCTGCGCATGATGAGCACAAGAAAAAAAGAAGGGATTACACGAGCGCCCTACAGCAATTAAACAAAAACCGAAATATCGGCTATCGACAAACGATTTGTATTGCGCGGGAAAAATAGAATGCACAGCCATAGCTCATTCCTTGAGATGAAAGTAGTCATTCAATTATCAGGGTCTGGATGGCGATTAGAAGATACAGATCAAGAGTAAAAACCAGTTCAGTTGCTGAACGTCCCCAGGCGTCGCGCCCAGGGTTTCTCATGGTCTGTAGGATGAAACGCACAAGAGTCCGTGGGGCCACGGACTCTGATCACAAAGGTCAGGCAGGTTCGACTTGCAGGGCGACCCGCTCACGGCAAGGGCATTCATCCATGTAGCGGTGAGCTTCGACAAACTCGTTGAACGGGAACACCCGGGTCTTGAGCGGAAGCAGAACGCGATCGGCCGTCAATTGGTTGATATCGCGCAGGGCACGTTGCAAGGCGACGTGATCCTGAACAATGCCCAGCTCCGGCTTCCCGGTGAAGTTGCCGATGCAGTGCACGAAGAACTGGATGTTCTTCTGGAACGCTGCGCAGGCCGGGAATGGCGTCTGATTGCCACCCTGCAGGCCATACAACACCAGACTGCCACGAGGTGCCAGCACATCACCCAGCAGTGACATCTGTGGCCCGCCGAGACCGTCGAACACAACGTTGACGCCGCGGTTGTCGGTAATCTTGTTGATCCGCATCAACAGATCTTCTTCTTCGGTGACGATGACTTTCTCGGCACCGAGGGACAGCAGGTATTCGCGCTCTTCCGCGGTTTTCGTGGCGGCAATCACTCGCACACCCAGCGCCTTGCCCAACTGGACAAAGGAAGGGCCGGCGCAATGACTGGCGTCAGTGACCAGAGCGAACTGCCCGGGTTTGACTCGAGCCAGATCGACATAACCGAAATAGGCGATCAACAGCGGCGTGTAATGCACGCTTGCTTCGATCGGGTTCAACACGTCCGGATAACGGGTCAGCGCCGTGCGTGGCAGAACGATCAGTTCGCCATAGACCGGATAGTCATTGGGACTCTCGGCCGGAAAACTCGCCACCTTGTCACCCACGACCAGGTCTTCGACACCGTCGCCGATGGCCGTGACCACACCGGCCATTTCATGGCCCAGGCCTGAAGGCAGGCGGGCCTGAGACGACGCCAGGTTCTGACGCCAGAGTGTGTCGTACCAACTGATGCCGATCGCTTCGACGCGCACCTGCACTTCGCCGGGACCTGGCTGAGCGGCCGCATGCTCTTCGCATTTGAGCACCTCGGCCGGACCAAACTTGTGAAAACGGATCGTGCGGGACATCGCAAACCTCGTCAAAGTAACCTCTAATGCCCTGAACTCTATCTGGGCTTTCCAGCCAAGACTATCAGTGGCTATTAATAGTCGACATGCCTGTCATTGATTCCGCAGTATGGCCAGCATTGAGCAAATCCATGAAAAAACTGCTGCCGCCTTCTCAGTAAAGCTGAATTACCCGGTGCAGACTACCAGCCTTTCCCCGTAAGATTCATGCCGGCCATTGTTCTCATATGGTCGCTCTCGTCAAGCTTGATGACTCTGCCAGGACTCCAGATGAATCGTAATGACCTGCGTCGTGTCGACCTGAACCTGTTGATCGTATTCGAAACGCTGATGCACGAACGCAGCGTGACCCGCGCGGCGGAGAAGCTGTTTCTCGGCCAGCCAGCGATCAGCGCGGCGCTTTCGCGCCTGCGCGGACTGTTCGACGATCCGCTATTTGTACGCACCGGGCGCAGCATGGAACCGTCTGCTCGTGCGGTGGAAATCTTCGCCCTGCTCTCGCCTGCCCTTGACTCGATTTCGACAGCGGTCAGCCGCGCAGCCGAATTCGACCCGGCCACCAGCACCTCGGTATTCCGGATCGGCTTGTCGGACGACGTCGAGTTCGCGTTGCTGCCCATGCTGCTCAAGCGCCTGCGTGCCGAGGCACCGGGGATCGTGCTGGTGGTCCGTCGCGTCAACTACATCCTGATGCCGGGCCTGCTCGCCTCCGGCGAAATCTCGATCGGCGTCAGTTACACCACCGACCTGCCGGCCAACGCCAAACGCAAAGTCCTGCGCCGCAGCCAGCCAAAACTGCTGCGCGCCGACACCGTTCCGGGGCCATTGAGCCTGGACGACTACTGCGCCCGCCCCCATGCGCTGGTGTCGTTCGCCGGCGACCTCAGCGGCTTTATCGATGAAGAACTGGAAAAGCTCGGCCGCAAACGCCACGTGGTGCTGGCCGTGCCACAGTTCAACGGTTTGAGTACGTTGCTGGCCGGGACCGATATCGTCGCGACGGTGCCGGATTACACGGCGGATGCGCTGACGTCTGCGGGTGGTGTTCGGGCGGAAGATCCGCCGTTGCCGACACGTACGTTTGAACTGCACATGGCGTGGCGTGGGTCGCAGGATAACGATCCTGGGGAGCGTTGGTTGCGGTCGCGGATTCAGATGTTCTTCGGCGATCCGGACAGTCTCTGAAAAGCCTTTCCTAAACCGCTTTGCTATCGGTAGCAAAGCGGTTCAAGCACTCAAGCAGAAGCCCCGGGCCGAGCAAGGCGATAGACCGACAGGCAGTAAAGCAACAACGCCAATGCCGCCAACATCCCGCCCACAACCCCGACATACGCAAAACCAAACTGGCTCCCCACCCAGCTTCCCATCAGTGCCCCGCCACCAATGCCGATGTTGTAGATCCCCGAAAACAGCGCCATCGCCACATCGGTCGCGTCGGGCGCCAGCACCAGAACCTTGGACTGCAACGCCAGACCAAACCCCATGATTGCCATTCCCCAGAAGATACTCAGCGTGCTCAGGTACGAGACCTTGCCATTCAACGGCAACAGCAATGCCAGACACAAGGCGAGCAGCGACACAGCGACGATCAGAAAACGCTGCGGGCTATACCGGTGCAGCCAACTGAACAGCAGAGACCCGAAAATGCCCGCGCCGCCGAATAGCAGCAGGATGAGCGTCACTGTCTCGCCACTCATACCCGCCACGACCTGAACGAAAGGTTCGATGTAGCTGTAGGCAGTGAAATGCGCCGTCACGACCATGGCCGTCAGAACATAGATCGCCACCAGCGCCGGTCGCTTCAACAATATGGGCAGACTTTTGAGCGACCCCGAGTTCTGGCTGGGTAACAAAGGCAAGACCCTGGCCAGCCAGAACACCAACGTAGCCGCCAACACCGCGATCGCGATAAACGTGGTTCGCCAGCCCGTCGCCTCGCCCAATATCCGGCCGAGAGGAATGCCCAGCACCATCGCCAGGGAAGTACCGGTTGCCAGCAAACCCAAGGCCTGAACCTGCTTGCCCGGCGGTGCCAGTCGCACGGCCAGAGAAGCCGTGATCGACCAGAACAATGCATGCGACAACGCCACACCGATCCGGCTGACCAGCAGGACAGCGAAGCTGGTCGCCAGACTCGACAGAATGTGACTGACGATGAACATCGCAAACAGCACGATCAACAGCTTGCGCCGCTCGACGTTGCGCGTCAGCAGCATGATCGGCAGCGATGTCAGCGATACCACCCATGCATAGATGGTCAGCATCAAACCGACCTGAGCCGATGTCATGTCGAAACTGCTGCCAATCGAACTCAACAGACCGACAGGGACAAACTCGGTGGTGTTGAAGACAAACGCAGCGAGTGCCAGCGCAATGACCGCATGCCAATTACCGCCGGTTGTAGTCGTAGAGTTGCTCATTTGAAAGTCGTGCCCATCTGTCGGTTTCGCGTACACCAATTGCCGGAAAGCCTCAGACGACAGGTGGTTCGATGGCGACTCTACTATAAAGAAACGCTGACTTGTTCATTGGGGACGAAACTCGCGTTGAGCACGTGCAAGTGCTCTGAACCGCAGCACACGTCATTGGCCAGCGTAACCTTTGACCCGCATGCAATCATTCGTCAGATCGATCTGCTTTTCGGCGATAACGATGCCATCCCCCACGGCGCTACCCATGCCGTGGGTCTTGTCGTTTGCCGCCGGCGTCGATTGGTAGCTGGCGGTTGCCGCTTTGGCCTGGTACTGGCACTCAGCTTTATCGTGCTGGATGTCAGAGGCGCTGGCGCCCGACCTGGACCAATCATTTACAGAGGTGACACAGGCGCTCAAGAGCATCGCGAGCAACGCAACAATTATTAACTTCATGGTTTCACCGCCTTAATTAAAGGACGCAAGGATTCGGATTGCGATAATCGAGGTCACTTGCAAACGAACGTCACATTGGCCACTTCATTCGCCGGATCCAGCGGCAAGCGAGAGTGCACTTCAAATACACCGAGTTGCTTTCCGAGCGATGCGCACTTCTTGTAGGCATTGTCCAACGCCAACTGACGCGCCCCTGAGTGGCTGTGTTTCGATAGCAGTGCATTCGCCGACGCCTGGTACTCGTAGGGGCCCAGCTTCAAGTCGTGGGATTGCCAGACATAATTGCCGACCAACGCGACAGCGCTCACAGCAATAATCATGTTGAGCTTCATGGCAGATACCGGTCGCTAAACATTTCATTCCTCATAAAGCTCACCTTGTGTGGTCAATAGCTCGACGTGTGTGCGGGTCTGAATCGATCACATCGCCGTGGTGGAATGATTGAGCAGTTCAGTATCGAGGTGAAGAAAAACGAAGTATCTTTCAGTACGGATTAGAAAAGCTTAACGAGGGGGACGGCCATGCAACTCGATGCAAAACAGATGCAGGCGTTCCTCGCTGTAGTCGACAGCGGCAGTTTCGAGAAGGCTGCGGAGCGACTTAACGTTACGCCGTCGGCCGTGTCGCAGCGGATACATGCGCTGGAAGTACGTCTGGGCAGTTCGGTGGTAGTGCGCGGGCGTCCGTGCGAACCCACTCAGGCGGGGAGAAAACTGCTGCTCTATCTTCGCCGTGCGACGGTACTTGAAGAGGAGCTTCTCAACGATCTGACCGGCGACGAAAAGGAGCATCTGCGGGTTGTCATGGCCGTCAACGGTGACACGCTGGCGACATGGTTTTTTCCTGCATTGGCCGAGATATTCGTCAGTGAGAAGATCCTCCTCGACATCGTGGTCGATGATCAGGACCACACCTATGCCTTGCTGGAAAGTGGTCAGGTCATCGGATGCATCGGTACACGCTCACAGCCGATGCGTGGATGTTTTGCAGAATTGTTGGGCTCGGTGCGCTACCAATTGGTGGCGTCGCCCGCCTTTCAGGAACGATGGTTTGCGAAGGGTCTGACACGAACCGCTGCGCGCAAGGCACCGGTTTTCGCATATTCGCGCAAAGACACGTTGCAGTCGGATTTCATGCAGTCTCGTTTCGGCCTGCAGGCTGATGCTTATCCCACCCATTACCTGTCACTTCCGGAGGCACGTCTGAAAGCCATACGCCGTGGCCTCGGATACGGGATGGTGCCGTACATGCAGGTGAGCGATTTGCTTAAAAGTCGAGATCTGGTGGATCTGGCGCCAGGGCATTTCACTGATGTAGCGCTTTATTGGCACGCCTGGGACTTGCAATCGCCGCGCATGGAAATGCTCTCCGAGCGGGCGGTACATGCTGCACGGCGCATCTTGAGCAGCAAAGAGTCAGTGAAGCGCTCAACCATGCCGAAGAAATAACGGGCTTACGGCAGAGTGCTGGCAAAGTGCCTAATGACAAATCCGGTAATACAGTTTAAGTTACCGCGCCCCGACCGATGGAGGGTCGGGCACTTGCACTCAGTTAAGGAAAACGATGGCAATGGTCTATTGTCGTGCTTGCGCCAAGGAGCTTCACGAGTCGGCGCTCACCTGCCCCCAATGCGGGGCTCCTCAAAAGGCCTCCGTGCCGCAAACGCAAGCCGAAATGCCTTGGCTGGCCATCGTTTCGTTGATCCTCGGAATTATCAGCGCACTCACTCTGTTTGATGATTCCGAATGGGACAGGGACGCGATAGTCGGTGTGGGAACTCTCAGCCTCGCGGGCCTCATTTGCGGCATCGTCTGTATCAACCAAAAACACTCAGGAAGAAACCTCGCGATTGCCGGCATTGTTTTGTCAGGTATTGCCGCGTTTGTTTTGTCCTGTTTATCGATTGAATAATTTTAGGGAAAAAAATATGAGTATGGTTTTCTGCCGCGGTTGCGCGAAGGAAATAAGCAGCCTGGCCGTGGCTTGCCCGCAGTGCGGGGCGCCTCAAGCAACTCAACCTGCCTACGCCAGCGGCCCCGCCGTTACGACGGGCAACCCATACCTGGAAGCACTGAAGAACTACGCCGAATTCAAAGGCCGCGCCACGCGCCGCGAATACTGGATGTTCGTTCTGATCAACCTGGGTATCTGCATTGTCATGGGTGTTCTCGATGCAATGCTCAATACCAAGGGCATCCTTTACAACCTCTACAGCCTGGCGATGCTGCTGCCAAGCATTGCGGTAGGTGCACGCCGCATGCACGACACCGACCGCAGCGGCTGGTGGTTGCTGCTGCCGATCGTCAACCTGGTGTTTCTGGTGCAAGACAGCCAGCCAGGTCCGAACCGTTTCGGGCCGAACCGCAAAGGCAACAACTGAGTCACTGTGCAACACGCTGATCGAGACGGCCGCCATGGCCGTCTCTTTGTATCTGCCGTACAGAATTGCGCTCGATCTCATCCTTGCAGGTCGTGCAACACAGATTTGTCATCAATTCATTTGATAGCCCCCTAACGAAAGGTGCATGCTAGAGGGCTTCGCTCGGTCTTATATCATTCCGAATGATAGTTACCTTCGTGTCATTCGATTCGTTTGCTATCAACCCGCCGAGCATCATCCGCCCATCTTCAATACATTGGCGGATGCATCCATGGAACAATCACTCAAACATTTGCGCTTCCCGTTGGCTCTGTTGGCCGTGATGGTGATGAGCGCCTGCGGCAAGACTCCAGAGACCGCCGCCGCCATGCCTGCTGCCAAGGTCAGCGTGGCCAAGGTGCTGGAACAACCGGTCAACGAGTGGGACGAATTCACCGGGCGCCTCGAGGCGCCGGAAACCGTTGAAATCCGTCCGCGGGTCTCCGGCCAGATCGACGAAGTCGCCTTCACCGAAGGTGCACTGGTCAAGAAAGGCGACCTGCTGTTCCAGATCGACCCGCGTCCGTTCCAGGCCGAGGTTCGCCGCCTTGAAGCCCTTGTAGCCCAGGCTCGCGCCAATGCCACCCGCAGCGAAAACGAAGCCGGCCGTGGCGAACGCCTGCGTGCCAGCAACGCCATTTCCGCCGAACTGGCTGACTCGCGTACCAGTGCTGCACAAGAAGCACGCGCCGCTGTCGGCGCTCTGCAAGCGCAACTGGATCTGGCCAAGCTGAACCTGAGTTTCACCCGCGTGACCGCACCGATCAGTGGCCGCGTCAGCCGCGCCGAAATCACTGCCGGTAACCTGGTGACCGCCGACACCACCCCGCTCACCAGCGTGGTTTCCACCGACAAGGTCTACGCCTACTTCGACGCCGATGAGCGTGTGTTCCTCAAATACACCCAACTCGCCCGTCAGGGTCAGCGCGGTGCAACCACTCCGGTGTACATGGGCCTGTCCAATGAAGACGGCAACCCGCACCTGGGCCAGATGAACTTCGTCGACAACCAGGTCAACCCGAAGACCGGCACCATCCGTGGTCGCGCCGTGTTCGACAACAGCGACGGCACCTACACCCCGGGCCTGTATGCACGTCTGAAACTGGTCGGCAGCGGCACCTATAACGCCATGCTGATCAACGATGAAGCGGTCGGCACCGACCTCGGCAAGAAGTTCGTGCTGGTGATGGATGGCGACAACAAGACTGCCTACCGCGCCGTTGAACTCGGTCCGAAGATCGAAGGCCTGCGCATCGTGCGCAGCGGCCTGAACAAGGACGACACGATCATCGTCAAGGGCCTGCAACGGGTTCGTCCTGGCTCTCCGGTATCCCCTGAAGTGATCCCGATGGCCAGCGAGCAAACCATTGCTGCACTGGCTCAACAACGACAAGCGCTGGAAGCCAGCAACCTGCCCAAAGTCGCACCTGCCAAAGGCGCGTCGGGATCGGTTGTGAAACTGGCTGCTGCGACCCCACGCGGTTAAGGGACGACAACTCCGATGAATTTTTCCCAATTCTTCATTTCACGGCCGATCTTCGCAGCGGTGCTTTCGCTGCTGATCCTGATCGCCGGCGCTATCTCGCTGTTCCAGTTGCCGATCAGCGAATACCCGGAAGTCGTGCCGCCAACCGTGGTGGTACGTGCCAACTTCCCGGGTGCCAACCCAAAAGTCATCGGTGAAACCGTGGCCGCTCCGCTGGAGCAGGCCATCACCGGCGTCGAGAACATGCTGTACATGTCCTCGCAGTCCACCGCTGACGGCAAGATCACCCTGACCATCACCTTCGCTCTGGGCACTGACCTGGACAACGCGCAGGTGCAGGTACAGAACCGAGTGACCCGGACCGAGCCGAAGCTTCCAGAAGAAGTGACGCGCATCGGTATCACCGTCGACAAGGCTTCGCCCGACCTGACCATGGTTGTGCACTTGACCTCGCCGGACAAACGCTACGACATGCTGTACCTGTCCAACTACGCGATCCTCAACATCAAGGATGAGCTCGCTCGTCTCGGTGGTGTCGGTGACGTGCAGCTGTTCGGTATGGGCGACTACTCGCTGCGTGTATGGCTCGACCCGAACAAGACCGCTTCGCGTAATCTGACCGCCACGGATGTGGTTACCGCGATTCGTGAGCAGAACCGTCAGGTGGCCGCCGGCCAACTGGGCGCCCCCCCTGCCCCGAATGCCCAGAGTTTCCAGCTGTCGGTCAACACTCAAGGCCGTCTGGTCTCCGAGGAAGAGTTCGAGAACATCATCATTCGCGCAGGCGACAACGGTGAAATCACTCGCCTGAAGGACATCGCCCGCGTTGAACTGGGTTCCAGCCAATACGCCCTGCGTTCGTTGCTGAACAATCAGCCGGCCGTGGCGATCCCGATCTTCCAGCGCCCGGGTTCCAACGCCATCGAAATCTCGAACGAAGTTCGCGGCAAGATGGAAGAACTGAAGAAAAGCTTCCCGCAAGGCATGGACTACAGCATCGTCTATGACCCGACGATCTTCGTGCGCGGCTCCATCGAAGCGGTGGTTCACACCCTTTTCGAAGCACTGATTCTCGTTGTTCTGGTGGTGATCCTGTTCCTGCAGACCTGGCGTGCCTCGATCATTCCGTTGGTGGCGGTGCCGGTATCGTTGATCGGTACGTTCGCGGTGATGCACCTGTTCGGCTTCTCGCTCAACGCCCTGTCGCTGTTCGGCCTGGTACTGGCGATCGGTATCGTGGTGGACGACGCCATCGTGGTGGTGGAGAACGTCGAACGGAACATTGAACTGGGGCTCAACCCCTTCGATGCGACCAAAAAGGCAATGGGTGAAGTGACCGGCCCGATCATTGCCACGGCGCTGGTGCTGTGTGCGGTGTTCGTACCGGCGGCATTCATCTCGGGCCTCACCGGTCAGTTCTACAAGCAGTTCGCACTGACCATCGCGATCTCGACCGTGATCTCGGCCTTCAACTCGCTGACCCTGTCGCCAGCACTGGCCGCTGTGTTGCTCAAAGGTCACGACGCACCGAAAGACCGCTTCTCGCGAGTGCTGGACAAGATCTTCGGTGGCTGGCTGTTCCGTCCGTTCAACCGTTTCTTCGACCGCGCCAGCCATGGCTATGTCGGCACCGTGCGCCGAGTCATCCGTGGCAGCGGCATCGCGCTGTTCCTGTACGCAGGCCTGATGGTGCTGACCTTCTTCGGTTTCTCCAGCACCCCGACCGGTTTCGTACCCGGCCAGGACAAGCAATACCTGGTGGCCTTCGCGCAACTTCCGGACGCCGCAAGCCTGGACCGCACCGAAGACGTGATCAAGCGCATGTCCGACCTGGCATTGAAACAGCCGGGCGTGGAAAGCGCCGTAGCGTTCCCGGGCCTGTCGATCAACGGCTTCACCAACAGCCCGAACGCCGGCATCGTGTTCGTGACTCTCAAACCGTTCGACGAGCGTAAAGACCCAAGCATGTCCGCCGGTGCGATTGCCGGTGCCTTGAACGGCAAATACGCCGGGATCCAGGAAGCCTATATGGCGATCTTCCCGCCGCCGCCGGTACAAGGTCTGGGCACCATCGGTGGTTTCCGCCTGCAAATCGAAGACCGGGGCAACCTGGGCTACGAAGAGCTGTACAAGGAAACCATGAACATCATTGCCAAGAGCCACAACGTTCCGGAACTGGCCAACCTGTTCACCAGCTACACCGTGAACGTGCCGCAGGTCGATGCCGCCATCGACCGGGAAAAAGCCAAGACCCACGGTGTGGCCGTCAGCGACATCTTCGATACCCTGCAGATCTACCTGGGCTCGCTGTATGCCAACGACTTCAACCGCTTCGGGCGCACCTATCAGGTCAACGTTCAGGCCGAGCAACAGTTCCGCCTCGAATCCGACCAGATCGGCCAGCTGAAAGTACGCAACAACAAGGGCGAAATGATCCCGCTGGCGACCTTCATCAAGGTCAGCGACACCTCGGGCCCGGATCGCGTGATGCACTACAACGGCTTCATCACTGCTGAAATCAACGGTGCGGCAGCCCCGGGCTACAGCTCTGGCCAGGCCGAAAAAGCCATCGAGAAACTGCTCAAGGATGAACTTCCGAACGGCATGACCTACGAATGGACCGACCTGACCTACCAGCAGATTCTGTCCGGCAACACCGCGCTGTTCGTGTTCCCGCTCTGCGTGCTGCTGGCGTTCCTGGTGCTCGCCGCTCAATACGAAAGCTGGAGCCTGCCACTGGCGGTGATCCTGATCGTACCGATGACACTGCTGTCGGCCATCACCGGTGTGATCATCTCCGGCGGTGACAACAACATCTTCACCCAGATCGGCCTGATCGTACTGGTGGGCCTGGCGTGCAAGAACGCGATTCTCATCGTCGAGTTCGCCAAGGACAAACAGCAAGAGGGTCTCGACCCGCTGGCCGCTGTACTGGAAGCCTGCCGTCTGCGTCTGCGGCCGATCCTGATGACCTCGTTCGCGTTCATCATGGGTGTGGTGCCACTGGTGTTCTCCAGCGGTGCCGGTGCCGAGATGCGTCATGCCATGGGTGTGGCGGTGTTCTCCGGGATGCTCGGCGTGACCTTCTTCGGTCTGCTGCTGACGCCTGTGTTCTATGTGCTGATCCGCAACTTCGTGGAACGCGGCGAAGCCCGCAAAGCGGCCAAGGCGCACAATCTGCAAAAGCCACTGGAGGCGCACCAATGAGTCTGAAAGTCTTCCTGCCGAGTCTGCTGGTACTGGCCCTGAGCGCCTGTGCAGTCGGCCCGGACTACAAGACCCCAGCCACGGAGGCGGCCAACATCACGGCCGCCACCGACGGCGCCGCCGGCCAGAAGAACTTTGACCGTTCGAAGTTCGAAGGCATCTGGTGGCAGCAGTTCGACGATCCGACCCTCAACCAGTTGGTGACTCAATCGCTGCAGGGCAACCGTCAACTGCGCGTGGCGTTCGCTCGCTGGAAAGCCGCACGGGCGATCCGCGACGACGTCAGCAATGACGCCATGCCGACCATCACCAGCCGCGCCAGCAGCGATCTGGCCAAGGGGCAAATCCCCGGCCAGACCACCAAACGGGTCAACAGCGAACGCTATGACCTGGGTCTGGACATGGCCTGGGAAATCGACCTGTTTGGCCGCATCCAGCGCAATCTGGAAGCCAGCGACGCTGACCAGCAGGCTGCCGAAGCGGATCTGTACCAACTGCAAGTCACCATGATTGCTGAACTGGTGGACGCCTACGGTCAACTGCGCGGTGCACAGTTGCGGGAAAAGATCGCCGTGGCCAACCTGGAAAACCAGCAGGAGTCGCGCAAGATCACCATCAGCCTGCGTGACGCCGGCGTTGGCGATCAGCTCGATGTCGAGCGTGCCGATGCGCGTCTGGCATCGGTCGAAGCCAGTGTGCCGCAATTGCAGGCCGAGCAGGTTCGGCAGAAAAACCGCATCGCAACCCTGTTGGGCGAACGTCCGGACAAACTGACCGTCGACCTGAGCCCGAAGGATTTGCCAGCCATCGCCAAGGCATTGCCGATCGGCAACCCGGGCGAACTGCTGCAACGTCGTCCGGACATTCTCAGCGCCGAACGCAAACTGGCTTCCGCCACGGCGCGCATCGGTGTGGCCAAGGCCGACCTGTTCCCACGGGTCAGCCTCAGCGGCTTCCTCGGCTGGACGGCCGGGCGTGGATCGCAGATCGGTTCCTCGGCGGCCAACGCCTGGGCACTGGGCCCGAGCATCACCTGGGCGGCGTTTGACCTTGGCAGCGTGCGGGCCCGCTTGCGTGGCGCCGACGCCGATGCCGAAGGCGCGCTGGCGACTTACGAGCAACAAGTACTGCTGGCCCTGGAAGAATCGGAAAACGCGTTCAGCGACTACGGCAAACGCCAGCAACGGTTGATCTCGTTGATCCGCCAGAGTGAATCAAGCCGCAAGGCTGCCGATCTGGCTGAAATCCGTTATCGCGAAGGCACCACGGATTTCCTCGTGTTGCTCGACGCCCAGCGTGAACGTTTGAACGCCGAAGACAGTCAGGCCCAGGCCGAAGTCGATCTGTATCGCGGCATCGTCGCGATCTACAAGGCCCTCGGCGGTGGCTGGCAGCCGGAAACGGTCGCCAGCAAGTAACAGTTTTTAAAGAGCTCCTTTGGTTGGCCGCAACCAACCAAATTCTTTGCCCCGCGTATCATTCGGTCGCGGGGCTTTTTTGTGCCTGTCTTTCAGGGTTTTCCAACACCGTGACGGTGGCTGTGGTACCAGCCCTCAATCGGCCTTTGCCCGCGTAATCCGGGTCGATGCCGATCCGAACCGGCACCCGCTGAGCAAGCTTCACCCAGGTGTAGCTGGGATTGATGTTGGCCAGCAATCGACTGCCAGGCGCGTTCTCCCGATCGGCAATGGCAAAGGCGATGCTTTGCACGGTGCCGCCAAACTTTTCGCCACTCATCAATTCAATTCGCACCCGGTCGCCCTCCTCAATCCGCGGCAACTTGGTTTCCTCGAAATAACCACTGACGTAGAACGAATCGCTGTCCACCAGCGCCAGCAGCGCGCCGCCGGCCACCGCGTAATCTCCCTGACGAGTCAACAGGTTGGTGACATAGCCGCTGACAGGCGATTCAACGCGGGTGCGCTGCAAGTCCAGCTCGGCCTGAGTCAGCGCTGCTATCGCCAACTGTACATTGGCTTGCGCAAGACCCAGATTGGCCTGGTTGCGCAGCAAATCAGCCTGGGCCACGGCCACTTCGGTGCTGGACTTTTCCCATTCCTCCCCCGAAATCGCAAAGCCCTGCTTGAGCGTGCGCCTGCGCCGCTCCTCGCTCTCGCGTTGCTTGAGCAACGCCTCGCTGGCGACGATGGCGGCCCGGGACTGGCCGAGCGTAGCCCTGGCCACTTCGACCGAACGCTTGGCATGTTCAACGGCCAGGCTGTAGCGAGCCGGGTCGATCTCCAGCAGCAACTGGCCCTTTTCGACATGCTGGTTGTCCTGCACCGCCAGACTGACGATACGCCCCGAGACATCTGCCGACAGCGTCACCACGTCCGCCCTCACCCGCGCATCCCGTGTCCAGGGGGCGCGGGTGTAATGCTCCCAGGCGAACCAGCCAAGCACGATGGCCAGGAAAACCACTGCCAATGTCGTCAATCGAGTGAGCAACGTCTTCAAGGCTTCAGGCTCCCATCAACAAAATCAAAGTGGCACACACACAGGCATACAGCGCGCCTTCAAACAGCGCTTCATGCCAGACCAGACGCAGCACGCCGAGGCGGCGCAAGACCCAGTCCAGCAACAGAAAGATCGGTATGGCCAGAATCAGGGCCTGAGCAATGGGCGGCAGGTAGACGCCACCGACCTCGAAATCAATGGGCAAGGGCCGGTACTCCTTCAGGGACGTTGTGCTGCAGATACTCACCGTGACGGTCAAGGAACGAGACAACGATCAACAGCGCCACGCGCATGCGAAACACTGACCACAGGTGCTCGTGCGTGGCGGCATGCAGGTCATCCAGTTGGTCACCGAGCACATGCAATGCCGTCAGCAAAGCTGGCAGGTGCACATCCGGACGGCCAGCTAAGAAACGGCCGGTCTGGCGCAAAGCCCCCATCAGTTGCTGGCCGAAAGCGTCCGTAAGCAAAGCGTTGCCCTGCACCTGTTGTCTGAGCTGATGGATGGCGACGCCGAGTGCCACACAGGCGAGGCTGATTTCATATCGTCGTTGCATGTCCGGATCATTGGCTGCCGGCAACAATCCCAACATGGTGGTCAGGCGATCGACCATGCGGCTTTCGAACGCGAATTGCTGTTCGTCCGTAGCGGGCACTTTCGTCAGTTGATACACCTGCTCCCGCGCTTCGTTGTAGAACCGGCGGATTCGCAACACCGGGCGGAACGGAAAGATCCAGGCATAGACGATCAGGGCCAGCATCGCCGCACTGACGTAGGCACCGGCGAATTCGAACCACTGAATGGCAGTGTTCTGCCCGGTGCCTACGTTCTGCGGACCGAGCATCAGGAAACTCGACAAGCCCAGCCCCATGCCAATGCCCGCTGTGGCCGGGCTGGCCAGTCCGACCGCGATGACGTAAAGCAGTGGTGCCAGTAATAACGCCAACCATTCGAAGTCGTTGACCGCCGGCACCAGCATGAACTGATACAGCGCCGAAACCACCAGGGCCAGACCCAGCCCCCGCGCGTAACTTTGTGCGGCGATCAAGGGGCGCGGGAACGTTGCCATCAGTGAACACAGAATTCCCACCAGAATCATCCCGCCACGGGCACCGTCCCATGCCGTTTCGATCCAGATCAGCCCGGCCACCAGTAGTGCGCTGAAGGCACGGATGGCGTTCATGGCTGCCAGGGTGAAATCCAGGTGCAACGGACTGGACTGGCCACGAAACATGCAACTGGCCTTCCGCCCTTCCTGTATCGCTTCGCTCAGCTCGAGAATCTGCTCCAGTTGTTGCAGCAGCCGCGCCTGCTCCCAGCGCAAAGCCCATGCCAGCGAACGCAAGGTCGCGCTCATGCCTTCGGTCAACTGTTCGGCCCTGTAGGCCAGCGCTTCGAACTGTTGTTGCAGGACAACCAGTTGATGCCTCATGTCTTCCGGCAGTGAGCGTCCGTACTGTGCCAGTTGATCGAGAAACGCCAGCTCGTCGGCACGCAAGCGCTGGACCTCCAGCGGCAGGTCGCCGTCCCAGCGCTCGGTCAGCAACTGGCGCTGATGACGCAAGGCTGTCAGGCGCGACGTCAGCAGCATCAGTTGATTGCCCAGCATCAACACCAGATTGTTGGCACTGCGCAGGCGTGGGGCATCGAAATACAGGTGTCGGCGTAGGCCTTCCAGCGCACTGATTTCACCGAGCAGCTGCATTTGCCGGCGCTGGAATTCGGCTTCGCTTTCTTCGGTGCGAATCACAGCGGCGGCATGGGTGGCTACCAGTTTGATCACCTGATCGACTTTGGCGAAGTAGTTACGCGAAACCGCCTCGGGACGGGCCGTCAGCAGGCTGACGACGCAGACACAGGCCACCGCGAGCAAGGTTTCAGTGACCCGGGTAACCGCCAGCAGGAAGGTGCCGTCCTGATCCGGGATCGCCAGCAACGCCACCACCACGGCGGTATAGCCACTGAGCACGAACGCCTGGGAGCTGGTGTAGCGCAGCAATGTGCCGCCGGCCGTGCACAAGGCCAGCCACAGCGCCAGGGTTGTGATGAACGGTAAAGGTGCCTGAGGAAAAATCCCCATGATCAGCACCGCCACGGCAGCACCGAGTGTGGTGCCGATGACCTGACCGAAACTGCGGGCCAACGCCATCCCGGCCAGTGGCTGACTGATGATGACCACCGCCATGATCGACCACTTGGGTTGATCCAGATCGAACAGGAACGCCAGGTATAACGTCAGCAGTCCGGCCGCGATGGTGCGCAGGGCAAACAGCAGCACCGCCTGGCCGGGCTGGATCACTGCCTTGAAATAATTGAACAGGGCTTGCATGAGCGCACTCGCCAAAGGAACTTCACCAAGCGTAGTCACTGCATCGAGAGCTGCCCGGCTTCCAGGGTCGACAGATGTTGTAGGGGTATTCACTCTCAGTAGTAGGCCAGATCAGGCAGAGTGTTTGACTCAAGGCGTCAGCTGACCGAAGCTTGCCCCTCTGCGTCAATATGAATGCTTCGGATACCTGCATGTCTCAGTCCCGCCGCTACTTGTTCATCAGTCTTGGCCTCGTGCTTGTCCTCCTGGTTGCGTGGCTGTCCCTGCGCAACACCGCACCGGTGGTGCCGGAAGCCATCAAGCATGGTTTCAGTGAAGCGTTGGCCGCCGCCCGAGCCGGTCAGCCGGGCGCGGCGCGGGTTTTGTACCAACAACTGGGACGTCCGGACCTGTCGGTCAAGCGACGTGTCTGGCTGCATGCCGAACTGCCGAACTACCCGAGCCCGCAAGCGTTGAAACTGGCGGATGCCGATCTGCAGAACGAATCCCCCGATGTACGAATCGCGGCGATCAGGAGCGTGACCGGCCTGGTGCCGGGCGGCCAGCGCAGTCTGTTGCTCGGTCCGCTGCTCGACGATGAAAACCAGGATGTTCGATTTGCCGCGATCAATGCCCTCCTCGGCTTGTCCCCCGATCAGTTGGGCCTGTATTTCGCTCCGCTGCAGCAAGGCATCGATGTGTGGGAACAGGCGCTCAAGAATCAGCCGGAAAGCGCCGCCAACTACGCGCAACTGGCGCGCCTCTATCTGCACAATGCCGAGCTCAAACAGGCGCAGGAAGCCCTTGAGCAAACCCTGCGCCTGGATCCCGCCAACCTGCCGGCGCTGGTTATGCAGATCGAGGTACTCGACCGCCAGGGTCAGAGCGACGCCGCCCGGCAATTGCTGGCCCGACAATTGAAGGCTCAGCCCGACTCGGCCTATCTGCAACATGCCTTGGGACTGTGGCTGCTGCATCACGATCAACGCGAATTCGCCCTGCTCGGTCTTTCCAAGGCCGTGGAGCTGGAGCCCGACAACAAGGACTATCGCTACGACCTCGCCACCACACTGCACAGCGCCGAGGAACTCGAAGCGGCGCAGAAACAATTGCAGGAAATCGTCCAGCGCCACCCGGCCGATCGCAAGGCGCGGGTCCTGCTGATCAATTACTGGAAAGAGAGTGGCCAGTTACAGAACGTGCAGGTTCTGCTGGCCCAGCTCGAACAGATGAACCCGGACGATCCCTCTCTGCAGCAGGGCCTCTGAGCGACTTCTGACAGCCTCCTCGACACATCCCGCAAGAAATTCGGAACCGCCATCCCGGCAAAGGGTCAAGTAAACAGGCAGCCCAGAACGGCATACATCGCCCGCTGCCCCGTTTCCCTTAGTCATTAGAGGGCATTTTTTGTCTACATCGAACG
This sequence comes from Pseudomonas sp. SDO52101_S400, assembly GCF_054071635.1. Lineage (NCBI taxonomy): Bacteria > Pseudomonadati > Pseudomonadota > Gammaproteobacteria > Pseudomonadales > Pseudomonadaceae > Pseudomonas > Pseudomonas sp. SDO52101_S400. Next base: position 37,615 of record NZ_JBSVWF010000002.1, read on the forward strand.
AGTTGATCAGCGCAAAAGCCGCCACAGGCATCGAAGGCCTGGATGACATTCTGGCCGGTGGTTTGTCTCGCGGTCATGTTTTCCTGCTGGAGGGCGAGCCCGGTACCGGTAAAACCACGGTAGCGTTGCATTTTCTGATTGCCGGTGCCCGTGCCGGCGAGCGCTCGTTGTACATCACCCTTTCGGAAACCGAGCGCGAACTGCGCCAGGGTGCGCTCTCCCATGGCTGGGAATTGAACGAAAATATTGAGATTTTCGAGCTGACACCGCCGGAAAGCCTGCTCAACGCCGAGCATCAGCAGAGCCTGCTCTACTCCTCTGATCTGGAGCTGGGCGAAGCCACCAAGCAGATTTTCGAAGTGGTCGAGCGTTTCAAGCCGACCCGGGTGGTGCTCGACAGCCTGTCGGAGATCCGTCTGCTGGCGCAAAGCTCTCTGCGTTATCGCCGCCAGATCCTGGCGATCAAGCACTATTTCGTGCGGTATGACGCGACGGTATTGCTGCTGGATGACCTGACCACCGAGTCCCTCGACAAGACCGTACACAGCGTGGCCCACGGTGTCATCCGCCTCGAAGAACTGACCCCCAACTACGGAGCCGAACGCCGACGCGTGCGGGTGATCAAGTATCGCGGCCAGAAGTATCGCGGCGGTTTTCACGACTTCACCATCATGGGCGATGGTGTGCATGTGTTTCCGCGTCTGGTGGCGGCCGAACACCGGGGCGATTACCCGCGCCTGCAATTGACCAGCGGAATTGCCGAAATGGACGCGCTGCTGGGCGGCGGTATCGAGACCGGTTCCAGCACTTTGATTCTCGGCCCGGCCGGTACCGGCAAATCGCTGATATCGATGATCTTCGCTGCCGCTGCGGTCATGCGTGGCGAGAAGGCGGCGCTGTTCATTTTCGACGAAGAACTGGGTCTGCTGTTCGAGCGCATGAAGAACATCGGCATCGACCTCAAGGCCCTGCAGGCCACCGGCAACCTGCTGATCGAACAGGTGGATGCAGCCGAACTGTCTCCCGGTGAGTTCTCCCACCGGGTACGCCGTTGCGTCGATGATGGCGACATCAAGACCGTGGTGATCGACAGCATCAACGGTTATCAGGCTGCGATGCCGGAAGAAAACGCGCTGGTCCTGCACATGCACGAAGTGCTGCTGTATTTGAACCGCAAGGGCGCCGCAACCTTCATGACCGTCGCCCAGCATGGTCTGGTCGGCGACATGCAGGCGCCAGTGGACATCACTTACCTGGCCGACACCGTGATTCTGTTGCGTTACTTCGAAGCGATCGGCAAGGTGCGCCGGGCCATTTCAATCATCAAGAAACGCACCGGCCGCCATGAATCGACCATTCGTGAATACCGGATTTCCACCCAGGGCATGACCATCGGTGAGCCGTTGGAAGCCTTTCAGGGCGTACTGCGCGGCGTTCCGACCTACCTCGGCGCGAGCAATCCGCTGCTCAAGGAAGACAACTTGTGACTGTCACTGTGCCGCTGTCCGAACGGGCGCTGATCCTGGCGCCCCTGGGTCGTGACAGCCAGATTGCACTGATGATCCTAAACGAGGCCGGTTACGGCGGCCTCATCACATCCGGCCTGGGGAATCTGTGCGCCGAACTTGAACCCGGCGCCGGTCTGCTGCTGATTGCCGCCGAAGCCCTGAATGGCCCGGAACTCGAAGGACTGCTGCGATACCTGGAGCAACAACCGGCGTGGTCCGACTTGCCGATCGTCTTGCTCACCCATCACGGCGGATCCGAACAAGGCCCCTCTTCGCGCCTCAGTGAATTGCTGGGTAACGTGACATTCCTTGAGCGCCCTTTCCACCCGGCGACCTTGATCAGCCTGGTCTCTACCGCTCTGCGCGGGCGTCGACGACAGTACGAAGCCCGCGACCGTCTTATCGATTTGAGCGAAAGCGAGCGGCGTCTGCAATCGACCCTCGAAACCCTTGAGCAACAAGTCGAAGAACGCACGGCGCAGTTGAGGCATAACGAAGAAGCGTTGCGCCAGTCGCAGAAAATGGAAGCGGTCGGCCAGCTCACCGGTGGTATCGCCCACGACTTCAACAACATGCTCACCGGGATCATCGGCAGCCTTGAGCTGTTGCGTCGGCGCCTTGCCCGTGGCCGTACCGACGACCTCGATAGCCTGATCGATCTGGGCGTGACATCCGCCAACCGCGCCGCCGGCCTGACCCACCGTTTGCTGGCGTTTTCACGGCGACAGTCGCTGGACTCCAAAGCCGTGCAGATGAATGATCTGGTGCAGTCGATGGGCGAACTGCTGCAGCGCAGCCTGAACGAGAGCATCCAGCTCGACATGCGTCTGCACGAACAGTTGTGGGTGGCCGAGGCCGACCCCAACCAACTGGAAAGCGCCCTGCTCAACCTGGTGATCAACGCCCGGGATGCGATGCCCAATGGCGGCAATCTGCTGGTCGAGACAGGTAATCAGGTGCTGGATCGCGATTTCACCGCGACCTACAGCAATCTGTCGCCCGGTGATTACGTGGTGTTGAGCGTGACCGACAATGGCTGCGGCATGCCGCAGAGTGTGATCAGCCGCGCTTTCGATCCGTTTTTCACCACCAAACCGATCGGCCAGGGCACAGGACTGGGGCTGTCGATGATCTATGGCTTCAGCAAGCAATCCGGTGGGCATGTATCGATCGACAGCGAGATCGATCAGGGCACCACGGTGAAACTCTATCTGCCGCGCTTCCAGGGTGAGTCCCTGCCCCACGCGCCAATCGACACGGAACAGACGCCCGATGCCGTGGAAGGCGAAACCGTTCTGATCGTCGAAGACGACCCGGCCGTACGCGTACTGGTCAGCGCAGTATTGAGTGAGTTGGGTTATGGATTTGTCGAAGCCTGCGACGCCGACGCAGCCGTGCCCATCCTGGATTCGGCGCAGCGCATTGATCTGCTGATCAGTGATGTCGGCCTGCCGGGCATGAATGGCCGGCAACTGGCGGAAATCGGCCGGCAATACCGGCCTGACCTGAAAGTCCTGTTCATCACCGGTTACGCCGAGCACGCTGCGGTACGCGGCGGGTTTCTCGACCCGGGCATGCAGATGATCACCAAGCCGTTCACCTTCGATCTGCTGACGGCGAAGGTACGGGAGATGATCAAGAGCTGAGGCGCTTAACGCCTCAGGCCAGCAATTCCTGAATTTTCTCCTGCAACACGTCCAGGTCGAACGGTTTCTCCAGAATCGGCGCCCGGCGCGTGATCGGGCTGCCGGTCTCGCGGATTTCCTGCGGATAGCCGCTGATGAAGATCACTTTCAGATCAGGACGCAATTTGACGGCGGGTTCGGCGATCTGTACGCCGGAGATCCCGCCCGGCAAGCGGAAATCAGTAATCAACATGTCCAGATGCGGCTTGCTCGCCAGAATCTCGAACGCCTGCTCGCCGTTTTCGGCCTGCAATACGCGATATCCCTGGCCTGACAAATAATCGGTCAGGACCATCAGGATCACCGGTTCGTCCTCGACGACGAGTACTACATCTTGTGCATCTACGCTCATGGGAAGCCTTTGTTCGGTCAATAGCTGCTGATACGACCGTGTGGTCACTCAGAGGTTGCGTTTGTTTCGCCGTTTTCCTGGAGCGGCAGACAAACGCGAAACAGGGCGCCCTCGTTGATCTTGCTTTCGACGACGATGGAGCCGCCATGGGCGGCGACGATCTGTTCGGAAATGAACAGACCCAGCCCGAGGCCGGCCACCACCGTCTTGGCGGAAACCCGTTCGAACTGTTGAAAAATGCGTTTCTGGTTCTCCTCGCTGATACCGATACCCTGGTCCGCGACTTCAACCCGGGCCTCATTGCCTTTGCGATAAACCCGAACCTGGATCAGACTTTTACCGCCATAACGCAAGGCATTGGTCAGCAGGTTCGACACCACTTGCTCGATGCGGAACTCGTCCCACTGCCCTTCCACCGGTTCAGCGGCGGTGAAACTGACTTCGGTCTCGGCGGCTTCAATCTGCTGAGCGAAGTTTTGCAGCAGATTGCTCACCAGTTGCGCGAGATCGAACCGACTCGGTCGGATCGACAGCTTGCCGGTGCGGATCCGCGACACGTCGAGCATGTCCTCGATCAGCCGGATCAGACTTTTGATCTGGCGCTCGTCGCGGTCGACCATGGCGTGCATCTTGTCCAGGGTGAACGCGGCGGCGTTGTCCCGGGCCAGGTGCATTTTGCGCAGTTGGGTTTCGAGGATAAGGCCGTTGAGCGGCGTGCGCACTTCGTGGGCGACGATCGACATGAAATCGTCGCGCATGCGCACCGCCTGCTCCAGTTCGCCCTGGGTGCTCTGCAACTGTTTAAGCAGCGCCTCCTGCTCGCGCCGGCTCTGCTCCAATGCTTCGACCTGTTGTTTCATCGCCTTGCTCTGGCGATACAGGTCGACAAAGACGTTGACCTTGCTCTTCACCGCATGGATATCCAGCGGCTTGTGCAGGAAATCCACCGCGCCGCTTTCGTAGCCTTTGAACGCGTAGTTCAGTTCACGGCCGGCCGCGCTGACGAAGATGATCGGGATGTTTTTGGTCTTCTCGGTGCCGCGCATCAGTTCGGCCAGTTCGAAGCCATTCATGCCCGGCATCTGCACGTCGAGGATGGCCATGGCGAATTCGTGTTGCAGCAACAGCGACAGCGCTTCGTCTGCCGACAGCGCTTTGTAGACGGTGCGGTCTTCGCGTTTGATCAGCGCCTCAAGAGCCAGCAGGTTCTCGGGCAGATCGTCGACGATCAGCAGTTTTGCCTGGATATTACTCAGCATGCAATTCGTTCCAGCTCGACAAGCAGACGGCCGATGCCGCGTATGGGAAGTATGTGATCCGGTTGATGAATCTTCAGGGCCGCCTCGGGCATGGTCGCCACCAGAGCGTCGTCCGGATCCTGAACGATGGTCAGCCCGCCATGGCGTTTGACTTGTGCCAGACCTCGCGCACCATCGTGATTGGCCCCGGTCAGCAACACGGCGGCCAACTTGGGACCGTAGACATCGGCAGCGGACTCAAACAGAAAGTCGATCGAAGGCCGCGAATGGTGCAAGCGGTCTTCCAGGCTCAACGACAGGCTACGGTCCTGCTCCACCGACAGGTGATAGCCCGGTGTGGCGAAATACACGGTGCCGGGCTGGATGTCCTGTTTATCGATGGCTTCGGTGACCGGTAACGCCACTCGCCGGGCAAACACTTCGGCAAGTTGGCTGCGCCGCTCCTCCGGCAGATGCAACACGATGATGATCGGTAACCCGAATCCTGACCGCAGCGAACCGAGCATGGTCAGCAAGGCCTCGACGCCCCCGGCGGAAGCTCCGACCACAATCGCCTCGACCCGAGGCAAATCCGCTGCACTGTTCATGATTTTCGGTAGATCCGTTCGTGTTTCACCAGGGGTTCGAACTGGTTGGAATAGCCGGAAAAGTCCAGCGTTTCCTTACTGCCCAGTACCAGGAAACCGCGGTGGCACAACGATTCATGGAACAACCCGAACGCTCGATCTTGAAGTTTTTTATTGAAATAAATCAACACGTTACGGCATGAAATTAATTGAGTTTCGGAGAATACGCTATCGGTTGCAAGGCTGTGATCGGCGAATGTCACGTTCTCGCACAGGCTCTTGTCGAAAATCGCATAGCCATACGCTGCTGTGTAGTAATCGGCGAAAGAGCGCTGACCACCGGCCTGCTGATAGTTCGCGGTGTAGGCGCGCACGTTCTCCATCGAAAAGATCCCCTGCTTGGCCTTGTCCAGCGAGCGCGGGTTGATGTCGGTGGCGTAGATGATCGTGCGATCGAGCAGACCTTCTTCGCGCAGCAGGATCGCCATCGAATAGACCTCCTCACCGGTGCTGCACCCGGCGATCCAGATCTTGATCGACGGATAAGTCTTGAGCAGCGGCACCACCTCCTGACGGATCGCCAGGAAGTGCGACGGATCACGGAACATCTCGCTGACCGGAATCGTCAGCAATTGCAGCAATTGCATGAACGCGGTCGGGTCGTGCAGGACCTTCTCCTGCAACGCCGAGATGGTCGCGCATTCGAACTGGCTCAGCGCATGCTGCACCCGGCGCTTGATCGATGCGCCGGAATAGTCACGAAAGTCATAGCTGTATTTGAGGTAGATCGCCTCGATCAGCAAGCGCAATTCGATTTCGCTGTTTCGTTCTGCTGGGTAACTACGTTCCACTAAATGCGTTCCATCTTCGGCAACCACACGCGAATCAGCGAGAACAGGCGATCCAGGTCAATGGGCTTGGCCAGGTAATCATTGGCGCCCGCCTGCAGGCAGCGCTCCTGATCGTCCTTCATGGCCTTGGCCGTTACCGCGATGATCGGCAGCTTGCGCCAGCGCGGATCCTTGCGGATTTCCATGGTGGCTTCAAAACCGTCCATTTCCGGCATCATCACGTCCATCAGCACCAGATCGATGTCCTCGACTTCATTCAGTTTTTCAATCGCTTCGCGGCCGTTACGGCCGATCACCACGACTGCACCCTTGGTTTCCAGTGCGCTGGTCAGGGCGAAGATGTTACGTACATCGTCGTCCACCAGCAGCACTTTGCGACCCTCGAAGACCTTGTCACGGCTGCGGGCGGTCTTGAGCATCTTCTGCCGTTCATGGGACAACTGCGATTCGACTTTGTGCAGAAAGAGTGTGACCTCGTCCAGCAGACGCTCCGGCGAGCGTGCGCCCTTGATGATGATCGAGCGCGAATACTTGCGCAGATCGGCCTCTTCGTCGCGGGTCAGGTTGCGCCCGGTGTAGACGATGACCGGCGGGAACGAGCAGATGTCTTCGGTGGACATGCGCTTTAGCAGATCGTTGCCGAGCATGTCCGGCAGCTTCAGGTCGATGACCATGCAATCGAAGATCGTTGTACGCAGCAGCTCCAGCGCGTCTTGCGCGAGGCCGACGGCGGTGATTTCGATGTCGTCATCACCGATCAGGCGGGCGATGCTTTCCCGTTGCAGATCGTCGTCCTCGACCAGCAGCACGCGTTTGACCTTCTGGGTCAGCTTGGCTTCAAGGCGTGCGAACACGTCCTTGAGCTCTTCGCGAGTGGTCGGTTTGACCGCGTAACCGATAGCGCCCATGTGCATGGCCGCTTCGACGCGGTCTTCCACGGAGATCACATGCACCGGAATGTGCCGGGTTTCGGCGTGCTCTTTCAAACGTTGCAGAACGGTAAGGCCCGAGTGATCCGGCAGGCGCATGTCCAGCAGGATCGCGTCCGGCACGAACTCTTTCGCCAGGTCATAACCTTCATCCGCACCGTGGGCAACCAGGCATTGATAACCCAGTTCGTGGGCCAGATCGTAGAGGATGTGGGCGAAGTTCGGCTCATCTTCCACCACCAGAATGCAGCGAGTGGCGAAGGGTGCCTTGGTGCGGTCATCGTTGAAACGCGGGATATCCACGGAGGCCAGCGGTGACACCGCCACGGCAGGCGTAATCACTGGAGCGGAGGCTGGCGGACTGAAGGTCAGCGGTGCAACCGGCGTGTCGCCCGGCTCGCGGTATTGCTGCGGCAACACCAGCGTAAAGGCACTGCCCTGCCCCGGTGCGCTGCTGACGCTGATCGAGCCGCCCAGCAATGTCGCCAGATCCCGGGAAATCGACAGGCCCAACCCGGTGCCACCGTATTTGCGGTTGGTGGTGCCGTCGGCCTGGCGGAAAGCCTCAAAAATGCTTTCCTGCTGATCCTGCGCAATCCCGATCCCGGAGTCGCGCACGATAAAGGCAATGCGATCATCTGGTTGGCCAGCGATGGTCAGGCTGACCGTACCGTGTTCGGTGAATTTCACCGCGTTGGACAGCAGGTTCTTGATCACCTGCTCCAGACGCTGGCGGTCAGTGAACAGCGTGATTGGTGCGTCCGGCTGCAACTCGACGCTGAACGCCAGTTTCTTGTCCGCCGCCAGAGGTTCGAATACACCGCGCAGGCCTTCGGCCAGGCGCGCCACACTGGTGTTTTCCGGAACCACTTCGAGTTTGCCGGCTTCGACCTTGGAAATGTCGAGAATGTCGTTGATCAGGTTGAGCAGATCGTTCCCGGCGGAATAGATCGACTCGGCAAACTTGACCTGCTCGGCGCTGAGGTTGTCCTGCGGGTTTTCCGCCAGCAGCTTGGCCAGGATCAGCGAACTGTTCAGCGGCGTGCGCAGCTCGTGGGACATGTTGGCCAGAAACTCGGACTTGTACTTGCTCGAACGCTGCAACTCTTCGGCGCGCTCTTCGAGTTGTACCTGGGCCTGATTGAGCTCGGTGTTTTTCTGATCCATGGCGTCGCGCTGCTCGGCCAGGGTCTGGGCCTGTTCGGCCAATTGCTCGTTGGTCTGTTCCAGTTCGACTTGCTGGGTTTCCAGATGCGCCTGGGACTCCTTGAGAATCCGCGACTGCTCTTCCAGCTCCTCGTTGGCGGTTTTCAGCTCTTCCTGCTGCACCTGCAACTCTTCGTTGAGTTGCTGGGTTTCGGCCAGGACTTCCTGCAAACGCTGGCGATAACGCGCGGCTTCGATGGACATGCCAATGTTGCCGGCAATCAATTCCAGAAGCGCTACATCACGGTCGGTGAGCGGACGCAGGAAACCCAGTTCGATCACGCCGTTGACCCGGTCGTCATCGCTGGTTGGCACCACCAGCACGCTGCGTGGCAGGCCTTCGCCCAATCCGGAGCTGACCTTGAAGTAGTCGGCCGGCACTGAATCGAGACGAATCACCTGCGCCTGCTGCGCAACCTGGCCGACAATGCCTTCACCGCTGTAGATCGATTGTCCCTGTTCTTCCTGCTCGCGGGAGAAGCCATAACTTGCCACGCGCTTCAGACCGCCGTGTTCTTCACGCACATAAAGCGCGGCCACGGCGCTGCCCAGATATTGGGCACAGAATTGCAGAATGTTGCGGCCCAACAGGTTGAGCGTCAGTTGCCCCAGCACTTGCTCGGCCAGTTCGGTCTGGCCGTTGCGCAACCAGGCTTGCTGCTCCAGGCGATCAGCACTGGCCTGTTGTGCGGCAAGGTTGGCGCTGTAGCTGTCAGAGAGACTGACCAGGTCGCGTCGGCCGACGTAGGCGAGTAAACCGCTGATGCCGGCGATGAATATCAGGTAAAGGCTGATGCTCCAGATCGTGGTGCGGCGCACGTCTTCGTTGCGCGTAGTGCGCAACGTCTGCTCGGTATCGATCACGTCCTCGAACTGCTTGCGGATCTCGTCGGTCAGACGCTTGCCCCGACCGGCCTTGACCGCCGCCTTGTAGTCACCGCTGGCACGCTGCAGGTCGATCATCGATTGCGCGTAGGTTGCCCACTCGGTTTGCAAGGCTTGCAGGCGACGCAAGCGGTCAGTCTGCACCGCGTTGTCGGCGGTCAGCTCAAGCAAGGTATTGAGCGCCACGTTGATTCGCGGCTTCGCCGTTTCATAGGGATCGAGGAAATGCTCATCGCCACTGAGCAGGAAACCGCGCATGCCGGTTTCCAGATCAACCGTGAGTTTCACTGCCTCATTGGCGTTATTGATCACCCGGTCGGTGTGTTCCACCCACTGGATCACCGACAACAGATAGGTGATCAGGGAAACAAAGAACACCGCGCTGATCACGCCCACACCCAAAGGCAGACTGATGTTGCGACTCAGTAGTTTGCGAAACCGTTGTTCATCAACCGAAGACGGAGAGGACATTTGGCAGCCTTGTCGAACTGTTGAAAACCAGGGAGTTTGCCCCAAAACGGCGGCATGGATCCATTTTTCTCACAGTGTTAGCACTGTTTTCCCACATTTGCCTGCGCCGATTCACAGGCCAACGGTTATCCTTACCCGCCCGTTTGCGCCTATTCTTTTTTGTATCCGCTCGGGAACTTGTGGCTATGCGCCACTTACTCATGCAGGAGCCCGGCAATTTTGATCGACCGGCGCCATCCCCCCCCATTCTTGAGAGCCGCCAATATGTCCAGCACTGCGTCCACCATCCTTGTAGTAGAAGACGACGCCATCGTGCGCATGCTGATCGTCGACGTACTGGAGGAACTGGAGTTCAAGGTTCTGGAAGCGGACGGCAGCGAGCAGGCGCTGGAGATTATCAAGGATGTGAATCAACACATTGACCTGATGATGACCGATGTCGGCCTGCCGATCATGGACGGCCGCCAATTGGCCACCGAAGCTCGCAACTTGCGCCCTGCACTACCCATCCTGTTCGCCAGCGGTTATGCCGAGACGATTGAAGTGCCGGCAGACATGCACGTCATCGGAAAACCGTTTTCGATCGATCAATTGCGCGACAAAGTAAAAAATGTATTGAAGAACTAGCCGCGAGTACTTGGGCACTTGCCCGGCTACTGCACTTTGAAAGTATTAATATCTTTCCGAATAACCTTGAAATCAGACACAGCTATTCGAGCGCTGCGGGATTCACTTACCCTGCAACGCCGCAATAGCTCTCTGCATTTCTCGCAATAAATTTGCACATCTATTGAGGGCAAACACTCTATAAGAGAACAAGGATATTTACTTATGCAGCCCGTCCAGCACGGCACTCAGACGTCGCTTGAAAAAAACATTTTCCATGCGTCGTTACTGAACCAGAAATTCGAACTCGATCTACAAGAAAGCTCGATCATCATTCGAGTTCTCAAGGATCACATCAGCCAGCGTTCGAACGACGATCTCGTCAGCCTTAAGGATGTCATCGCCCCGCGCACAGCAGGATCAACGCTTGACGACGCTCAGGAGTTTGCCAGCGCTGCGTTGGCCAAGATGCTAAAGTCCGAGGCCTTCATTGCCCTGCAGCAGCTCTACAAATTCTCTTCCGATCCTGTTGTGTCTGTCGACAAAAGCGCTTCAATCAAGGTGTTGAAAGAAGGTGCCTGGATCAACTTGACTTACGACCTTCAGACAAAATATTACTTGCAAGATGATCTTCAAGTTATTGCCGAGTGCGCTGAACAAAGCGGTGGTTTTGTCTTTGCCGGGGAGTTCATTGGAATTCAGCAGTGGCTGGAATTCCAAAAATACACACTCCCCGAAACAGTCTCCGACACAAAAAACCTGATTGCATTTCTCGAGTTCAAGATGCCGGCCAGGCCGGACACTGGGAACTATCACGAGCTGCTGATGGAGCGGCCGGACTCACCCTTTCATTTATCAAGCGACGATCGCCTGATCATCACAAGCGTGATCGCCGAGACGACTCAAGGGCGCAATAGTCTGTTGCAGCACATTGCGCTGAAAAACTTCAGCATTGTTCCCGAAGACATCCGGCGAGAACATGCAGGTTCCTACCTGAACAGCTTCCTGAGCAAGCCGGACGCAAAGAAATTGGGCCGCACCTTGCTTGAGCGACTTGAATGGCATCTCGAGACGGATGAGCCGGAGGTGGCCGAGCGTCAACTCAAGTGCATGATGGCGACGGCGGTGATTCTCGACCTGATGCCCCAAGTTGAAAAGCAGGCTGGCGAGATTGCCGGTTATGCGCTCTATCGACCCGACAACGCTTCACGGACAGCATCCGAGATCGTCAAGGAGGTCGAGAATCATCTGATCGCCGAAAAACTGATCGAGTCGCACAACGCTCAACTGGCTGCGCACCTGTTGCTGGCAGGGGTGGCACCGGAACTACTGGTACAAGGCATACCCGTCGAGTTGACCATCGACCGGCCCGGCTGGGTGGTCTTCGCACAGGCGGTGGCACTGATTGAACTGACCTCACCCGGCGCGTCCCGGCTCATGAGCTATGAGGAGGTCAAGTCCTTTTCCGATCTGGCTCCGGTCAGCCAGGAGCAACTGACACTTCATGAATTGACGGCAATCAAACCGATCATCCATTGGGCCATGCTCAATGGTCTTCTGCCCTACAGTGGCGATTCCGACTACAGCACCGAGTCCTATGCCAAAGCTGCTTCGAGCTTCGGCCAATATGCCGAAGCACTGAACCAGATCGAATCCGGCCTTTCAGCCAATCCGCCCGATCGTCGCCAACTGGCCTTGAACGCGCTGAAAAGCGTGATGCCGGCGGGTGATTATCTTGAGCAGCGGGTCTACAAGCTCAACTATTCGGCCGCCTTGACCGAGCGAAGCTGGGTGGAGTTTCTCGCGTCCTCCAATCTCATCCACCTCTGGGACAGTACTGCCGCTTTTCTGGGGGAGGACGACCTTGTCGTGTCCAGGGTATTCAAACTTCGCGCCTCCATTCTTGATCTCTACATGTCTGATGATCTGGTCGTGAACAGGCGGTTCAATCACCAATTCGTTTCCACGAAACCACTCGCCATTCCCAATGACGCCTTCTCCCGGCTCTCGGAACTCGAACCGCTCGACAAGTTGTTCAACGACGCTTTCGATCCCTATTACCAAGACCTGCAAATAGGCTTGTCCTCGGTCATGAAAATGGCAATCACCCAATTGCCAGAAGATAGCCGCAGCTTTCTTTCCAACAGCTACGTCACGCTCTACACCGTGCGCAAAGAGGTGAATTCGCTTAACGCTTTTCAGGAAACCCAACTTCAGCGCGACGCTGAAAAGGGGCGCTACGGCATTATCCTCGGATGCCAGCGAGACAATGAGTTTCGCTGCTATGAGCTATTCACCCTGAAAGGTTTGTGTCGCGAGCGACCCGATCTCGCCGCTCAATTGCAATCCAGCGGCATTGCCGACTCCGCGCCCACCCTGTCCTATACCGGCGCAGATACGGACTTCCAGGACAAAAACCCGGAACGCCAGTGGCCTGTTGACGCATCGGCTTATCTTGACGGAAGCAATCCGACAGCGGTGGCGTTCTCCAGAGTTGTCGTGGAAAAGCTCTGGCACTTTCACCTCCAGTCAGACGACGCACGGCCAGTACCTCTGTTTTTCTCCCCGGCGCTCGACAAGCTGGCAGAGGAAGTGCTGGCCTGTCATCCGATTGCAACCCGGGAAGAGCTGTACGCACTACTCAATACCCAGACGGATCTGCAAAAACTGCGCGCCCAAAACGAGGCGCTGGATACAGCGCTCGTCAATATCGTCATTCCCTTCAAGAAGTGCATCGAGGACATTGGTTCCGGCGATTCGACACGTGTCACCGAGGGAATTGGTGGATGTGTTCTGGATGGTCTTGCCTTGCTGGGGTTGATCGTCGGCTTTGGCGCTGCGGTTGCTGGCATCGTCGGCAAGACGGCTTCCACGACGTCAAAAGTGCTCAGCATTGCCAAGGCAGGCGCCCGGTTTTCGGCCTCACTTATCAATCCACTCGACGGTTTGCCGGCGCTTGCTCTGAAAGGAACGCATCTGGTCAAGAAAGGCATTCTGCTTTTGAGCAAGCACGGCGTAAGTGCCCTGGAAACTGCCACCGGCCAACTTCGCAAACTGACAGGCGGCGCCCAGTCTTATGATCTGATCAAGGCCGCGCAAAAATCGGAACTATTACAAGGAACCTGGAAAGCCAGTGGAGATTTGGGCGAACCTGCTTCGATTATTGCAGTGGAGCGCAATCTCAACTGGCACGCACTCCATCTCGGAAGTGGTGGTCCCTGGGGGCGGAGGCTGAAGCAATTCAAGAAGATCGCATCACTCCCTTTACGCCAGTTGTTCAACCACAAGAACCCTCACAGTTTCACTCGCATGTATCTAAGCAAAGCCATCCCCATTGCCAAGACCAAACTTGATAACGCAATCGATCTGTTGTCCCACGCTCCCGACGAAGAGGTCCGGATGATTGTCAAATATGTGTTTGGCAATGACTCGGACGAGGCACTTGGTTACCTGATCGACAAGTTGAAGCTCATGCGCAAGGATCTTGACTCGGTCGCACTTTCCAACATGTCCTTCAAGAAAGGGGAGCACGCTGTCGCAGCCCTTCGCCCCGAAACCTATGACCGATGGAGTTCAGCCATTAAGGCCAATACAGTCTCGGCGGAAAATCCTGAACATTTCCTCGTCATTTATCCCGATGGCCTGAATGATCTTTACAAGCACTCCAAGTACGACGATGCACGGATCGCGGACGTATTGGTTCACGAAATGTCCCACGGCGCACCCAAAACGCTGGACTTTTATTACGGATACATGATTCCCGGAAAAACGGGTCCGGCCTCCATCGATGCCGCCGGACTGATCGACTTTGCCAAAGACGCTCATAAAGCCAATCCCGCCAATATGGCCAATCCTCACTTTCGTTCGGCAGAAAGCGATACGTTCAAGTTTTTCAAAGAAGTCAGCCATGGCCACCCGGAAATTGTACAAAAGCATCCAGCCCTCCTGAATGCGGATTCCTTCGCTCTGGGGGTGGCCTTGCTAAACCAGAAGCGTACCCATCCTGAAAGACTCATGTGGAATATGTACGACATACAAGGTGCCCTGACGCATGCTCAAGGAACTTCCTACCAATTCATCTCCGGAGAACTACCCATCCAGCTCGCCAGCATCTGATACAACCAGCACAAATCGGACGCCGCCCTGTTTGTGCTTTAATACGCGCCTTTTTTTCGTCATGAATACTCCCAGGAATCGTGCCAATGCATCAGCCCGCAACCAAAGTCCTCGTCATTGGTTACGTCTGGCCGGAGCCCCGCTCCTCTGCGGCAAGCGGGCATGTGATGCAGATTCTCGAAACGTTCCTGCAACAGGGCTGGCAAGTGACCTTTGCCAGCCCTGCCGGTGTTGGCGAACACCCGGCCGATCTCGGCCAGTTGGGAATCCGCACGGTCCCGATCGAACTGAACAACAGCAGTTTCGACACATTCATCAGCGAACTTGCCCCGGATATCGTGCTCTTCGACCAGTTCATGATCGAAGAGCAGTTCGGCTGGCGAGTTGAGAAGCACTGCCCTGATGCCTTGCGCGTACTGGAAACTTCGGACCTGCAAAGTCTGCGGCATGCCCGCCACCAGCGGTTGAAGGATCGACTCAAACTCAGCGATGACGCCAACGACTTCGATCAGCTGTTTGCCCCCGCCCTGGCCGAAGAGTTCGAGCTGATGGCTGATACCGACCTGGCCAAACGCGAGATTGCCGCGCTTTATCGTTGCGATCTGAACCTGATGATCTCGCCGGTGGAAATCGCGTTGCTGGTGCAGCAATTCAAGCTGCCGCCCGAGATATTGCATTGGTGTCCCTTGATGGTTGAACCGCCCAGCGCGCCGACAAAAGACTTCGATGAACGTACGGACTTCCTCAGTATCGGCAATTTCCGCCACGCGCCGAATTGGGACGCCGTTTTGTGGTTGAAGTCGACAGTCTGGCCGCTGATCCGCGAGCAACTTCCCAAGGCCCAACTGCGAATCTATGGTGCTTACACACCACCCAAGGCGGCGGCCTTGCACAATGCCGCGCAGGGATTCCACATCATGAACTGGGCAGAAGATGCCTTGCAGGTCATGTCCGACGCACGTATCTGCCTGGCGCCCCTGCGTTTCGGTGCCGGCATCAAGGGCAAACTGATCGATGCGATGCTTTGCGGCACGCCGAGTGTCACCACGCCGATCGGGGCTGAAGGTATGCATACCGATCAGTCTTGGCCGGGGGCAATCTGTCGCACGGCTCAGGATTTCGCCAATGCGGCGGTGAAACTTTATCGAGACGAAACACATTGGCAAGCAGCCCGTACCCAGGGACAAACACTGCTTAAAGACGTTTATCAGCAAGCCGAACATGGGCCAGCACTCATTAACAAACTGCGGGAGTGCCGCAAGAACATTGAACAACTAAGACGCAAAAACTTCATTGGCAGCATGTTGCGACATCATTCCCACAAGAGCACCCAATACATGGCCCAGTGGATCGAAGCCAAAAACCAGAACAAATAAGCTTTCTGGAAAACTTTAAAAACATCAACCAACAACTTGCATCAACAACCTTATAGTCAAGCCATCAATCAAACCTTATAAGCATCCTGCAAGTGACGCCTTAAACATCAAACAGGGCGTCACTCTTTTCAATTATTTATGCAGGATGCACTTATGGCCACTTCCAACTGGATGAGCTCGACCCCCGACATCGATTCGCTGAATATCGCGGAAATGACATTGCCCGGTACTCACAACGCAGGCAGCGACTGGCGCGCTACCTACCCAATTTTCGGCCCTCCGCGTCACTGGCTGGCCTGTCAGCACGACAGCTTTCATGCGCAACTGAATCATGGTGCCCGTGCGCTCGACATTCGTTTGATATATGAAACCAAGGGTGAAGGTCCTCGAAAGTTCGTCATGCACCACAACGGTTATAAAAACTCCCGAACCCTTGAGAATCTGGCGGCCGACATAAACAACTTCCTGAAAAAGAATCCGGATGAGTTCATTATTCTGGACTTCCATAGTCTGGAAGGTAACGACTTCGATCACGAATATTTCAACAACACGATCATCGACCTTTTGGGGCAGCGCCTTATCCCACGAGCGAACCAGTCCCTCACGCTTCAAGAACTAAAACGAATCAGTACTACACAACGGGTTATTGCGGCAGCATCGTCACACTGGAAACTAGACTACAAGGTATTTCACGAAAGCATCCGTCATAAATGGTCCGGAAACGGCATTACCAACCCTGATGAATTGAAGCAATTCATTCAAAATGTGATGCAAAACCCGCCAGGCACCGGGACTCCCTGGTCGTTATCCGCGACCAGTTACACCTCCCTTGGTGGCCCCGTCGATATTCATGAAAAGCTGAACGAATGGTTCGATCTGGATAAAAGTGACTGGGCGTTGAAGTGCAGCATCATCAACGTCGACTTCATGGAAGAGTCGGACCTGGTGGAGTTCTGTCGCGTCGCCAATGTGCTGAAGGCCCGACAACGAGCGGCTTGAACCGCAATGGAAACTGGCGCAACCGTCGCGCAAAGAGGCATGATCGGCGGGCGATAACAAAATAAGTATCCAGCCATGACCCGCACCGCCCGCGTGACCGACCCCTCATACGAGTTGATGGATGACCATAACGGGTTGTCCATCATCTATCGGCAGCACGGCTTCCCTTGCCCGCTGGTGCGCTGGCATTTCCACAAGGAATACGAACTGCACCTGATCGTCGCAAGCTCTGGCAAGGTATTCATCGGCGACTACATCGGCAATTTCTACCCGCAGACCCTGTTCCTCACCGGCCCCAACCTGCCGCACAACTGGATCAGCCAGGTGGCCGAAGACGAGGTGGTGGAAAAACGCGACATGCTGGTCAATTTCACCGATGAGTTGTTTGAAAGCGGCCATCAGGTGTTCGCCGAACTCAAGACCCTGGCACCGCTGCTGGAACGTGCGCAGTACGGCATCGAATTCCGTTGCCCGCGCACCATTCGCCAAGCGACGAACCTGATGCAGAAGATCGCCGATACCAAGGGCATCACCCGCCTGGGCCATTTTTTCATCCTGATGGAATTGCTGGCCGCGACCGACGACTACCAACTGCTGTCAGGTGCGACCACCCCGCAACTTGCCGACGAAAACAATATCGACCGCACCAACCGTGCGGTGGATTACATATTCGCCCACTACGCCCGTGAACTGCCGCTGGAGGAAGTCGCCGAACACCTGGGCATGAAACCGACTTATTTCAGTCGCGTATTCAAGCAAGCCACCGGGCGCAATTTCATCGAATTCGTCAATCGCCTGCGCATCAGCAAATCCTGCGAGCTGCTGGCGGACGGCGACAAACCGGTGACCGAGGTGTGTTTCGAGTCAGGCTTCAACAACATCTCCAATTTCAATCGGCGCTTTCAGCAGCTCAAAGGCATGACGCCCTCGCATTATCGGCGGCTGGTGGTGCAGCGCCTGACCGAGCAAAACCACGGCTGACGCCGGAAAACCTGTACGGTTTCATTGCAGCTGCCCTTCTGAAACGCCCTTCCCTGTGTTTATCACTTCAATACCGAGTGCAAAAAAGTATCGATTCAAGTGCTAGGGATGATTTGTCAGCCCTGCGATTGAAGGCTGTAATCAGTGCACATTCTTCCTGCAGCCGGAAGACACAAAAACAATAACTGTCCTTCTGTCCCCCACCGGGTGCAGAAAAGGAGTGCACGATGCAACCCACTGCAAAAGCTCTGCTTGCCCTCACCTGCATGACCCTCAGCAGCGTCAGCCTTGGCGCCCAGACCCTGACCATCGCCACCGTCAACAACAGCGACATGATCCGCATGCAAAAGCTCTCGAAAACCTTCGAGACCGAGCACCCGGACATCAAGTTGAACTGGGTGGTGCTTGAAGAAAACGTCCTGCGTCAGCGCCTGACCACCGACATCGCCACTCAGGGCGGTCAGTTCGACGTGTTGACCATCGGCATGTACGAAGCCGCACTCTGGGGTGCCAAGGGCTGGCTCGAACCGATGAAAGATCTGCCGGCCAGTTACGCACTCGACGATGTGTTCCCGTCGGTGCGCGAAGGCCTGTCGGTCAAGGGTTCGCTGTACGCCCTGCCGTTCTACGCCGAAAGCTCCATCACCTATTACCGCACCGACCTGTTCAAGGATGCCGGCCTGACCATGCCGGAGCGTCCAACCTGGGAGCAGATCGCCGGCTTCGCCGAAAAACTCACCAACAAAGACAAGGAGCAATACGGCATCTGCCTGCGCGGCAAGGCCGGTTGGGGCGAAAACATGGCGCTGATCACCACCGTAGCCAATGCCTACGGCGCACGCTGGTTCGATGAGAAATGGCAGCCGGAATTCAGTGGCCCCGAGTGGAAAAACGCGCTGAACTTTTACGTCGACACCATGAAGAAATCCGGCCCGCCGGGCGCTTCCAGCAACGGTTTCAACGAAAACCTGGCGCTGTTCAACAGCGGCAAATGTGCGATTTGGGTCGACGCCAGCGTCGCCGGCTCGTTCGTCACCGACAAGACCCAGAGCAAAGTCGCCGATCACGTCGGCTTCACCTACGCGCCGCATCAGGTCACCGACAAGGGCTCGGCGTGGCTGTACTCATGGGCGCTGGCGATTCCGACCAGCTCCAAAGCCAAGGACGCTGCCAAGACATTCAGTGCCTGGGCCACCTCCAAAGAGTATGGCGAACTGGTCGCCAAGACCGACGGCATCGCCAACGTACCGCCGGGCACTCGCGCCTCTACTTACAGCGACGCCTACATGAGCGCCGCACCGTTTGCCAAGGTGACGCTGGAGTCGCTGAAAGCCGCTGATCCAAGCAAGCCGACGCTCAAGCCTGTGCCTTACATCGGCATTCAACTGGTGACCATTCCTGAGTTCCAGGGTGTCGGCACTCAGGTCGGCAAGCTGTTCTCGGCAGCACTGATCGGCCAGACCACGGTCGATCAAGCCCTGGCGGCGGCGCAGCAAACCACCGAACGCGAGATGAAGCGCGCGGGTTATCCGAAGTAACCCTGCGCATTTCCATGTGGGAGCGAGCCTGCTCGCGATAGCGGTAATCCGGTCTCAGTAAATGTGGCGGATGTACCACCCTCATCGCGAGCAGGCTCGCTCCCACAGTGGATCGAGTCTGCCTTTTAAAACGGTTGTGATCCCCATGAATACTTCAACTGCCAAAGCCCACATCGACCTGTCGCAACCCCAGCGCAAAAACCGCGTGGCCAATCCCGGCTGGTTTCTGGTCAGCCCTTCGGTCGCCCTGTTGCTGCTGTGGATGATCGTGCCGCTGGGCATGACCATTTACTTCTCGATGATTCGTTACAACCTGCTCGATCCGGGTGTGAACGAATTCGTCGGGCTGGAAAACTTCACCTACTTCCTCAGCGACTCCGGCTTCCTGCCCGGCGCCACCAATACCTTGCTGCTGGTGGGCAGTGTGTTGTTGATCAGCGTGGTGTTCGGCGTGTTGATCAGCGCGTTGCTGGAGGCCAGTGAGTTCTTCGGTCGCGGCATTGTGCGGGTGATGCTGATTTCGCCGTTCTTCATCATGCCCACGGTCGGTGCGCTGATCTGGAAAAACCTGATTTTCCACCCGGTGTCCGGAATCCTGGCCTACATCTGGAAACTGTTCGGCGCGCAACCGGTGGACTGGCTCGCTCACTACCCGCTGCTGTCGATCATCATCATTGTGTCGTGGCAATGGCTGCCCTTCGCAATCCTGATCCTGATGACCGCCATGCAGTCCCTCGACCAGGAACAGAAAGAAGCCGCCCGCCTGGACGGCGCCGGCCCCGTCGCGATTTTCTGGCACCTGACCCTGCCGCATCTGGCGCGACCGATTGCCGTGGTGGTGATGATTGAAACCATCTTCCTGCTGTCGGTGTTCGCCGAAATTTTCACCACCACCAACGGCGGTCCCGGCTATGCCTCGACCAACCTCGCCTACCTGATCTACAACCAGGCGCTGGTGCAGTTCGACGTCGGCATGGCCTCGGCCGGCGGCCTGATCGCCGTGGTCATCGCCAACATCGCCGCGATCATTCTGGTGCGGATGATCGGCAAAAACCTGACTGACAAAGCCTGAGGCCTGCCATGACTCTTCAACAATCCCGCCGGCTGCAAAGCCTGCTGCTCGGCACGCTGGCCTGGGCCATCGCGATCATCATTTTCTTCCCGATCTTCTGGATGGTGCTGACCAGTTTCAAGACCGAAATCGATGCCTTCGCCACGCCGCCGCAGTTCATCTTCACGCCGACGCTGGAGAACTACCTGCACATCAACGAGCGCAGTGATTACTTCAGTTTCGCCTGGAACTCGGTGGTGATTTCCTTCAGCGCCACGGCTCTTTGCCTGCTGATCGCGGTGCCGGCGGCCTACTCGATGGCGTTCTACGAAACCCAGCGCACCAAAGGCACGCTGCTGTGGATGCTCTCCACCAAGATGCTGCCGCCGGTGGGCGTGCTGATGCCGATCTACCTGCTGGCCAAGAGTTTCGGCCTGCTCGACACACGCATTGCGCTGATCGTGATCTACACGCTGATCAACCTGCCGATCGTGGTCTGGATGATTTACACCTACTTCAAGGACATCCCCAAAGACATCCTCGAAGCCGCCCGCCTCGACGGCGCCACGCTGATGCAGGAAATGCTCCGGGTGCTCCTGCCGATCGCCAAGGGCGGGCTGGCCTCGACGGTGCTGCTGTCGCTGATCCTGTGCTGGAACGAGGCGTTCTGGTCGCTGAACCTGACCTCGTCCAAAGCCGCACCACTGACCGCGTTGATCGCCTCCTACTCAAGCCCCGAAGGATTGTTCTGGGCCAAGTTGTCGGCCGTCTCGACCCTGGCCTGCGCGCCGATCCTGATCTTCGGCTGGATCAGTCAGAAACAACTGGTTCGCGGCCTGTCGTTCGGCGCCGTCAAATAAGAATTCGCATGAGGAGCGCCACCATGGCCAACCTGAAAATCAAGAATCTGCAGAAAGGCTTCGAAGGTTTTTCCATCATCAAGGGCATCGACCTTGAGGTGAACGACAAGGAATTCGTGGTGTTCGTCGGCCCGTCGGGCTGCGGCAAATCCACTCTGCTGCGACTGATCGCCGGCCTTGAAGAAGTCAGCGGCGGCACCATCGAACTGGACGGACGCGACATCACCGAAGTCAGCCCGGCCAAGCGTGATCTGGCGATGGTGTTCCAGACCTACGCGCTGTATCCGCACATGACCGTGAAAAAGAACATGTCGTTCGCCCTCGACCTGGCCGGTGTACCGAAAGCCGAAGTCGAGAAAAAAGTCGGCGAAGCGGCGCGCATCCTCGAACTGGGCCCGATGCTGGAACGCAAGCCGAAACAACTGTCCGGCGGCCAGCGTCAGCGTGTGGCCATCGGCCGGGCAATCGTGCGCAACCCGAAAATCTTCCTGTTCGACGAACCGCTGTCCAACCTCGACGCCGCCCTGCGCGTGCAGATGCGCCTGGAACTGCTGCGTCTGCACAAGGACCTCAAGGCGACGATGATCTACGTGACCCACGATCAGGTCGAAGCCATGACCATGGCCGACAAGGTCGTGGTGCTCAATGGCGGCAAGATCGAGCAGGTCGGCTCGCCGCTTGACCTGTATCACAACCCCGCCAACCTGTTCGTCGCCGGGTTCCTCGGCACGCCGAAAATGGGCTTCCTCAAGGGCCAGATCGCCCGGGTCGACGGCGCGAGCTGCGAAGTCTCACTGGACGCCGGCACCCGCATCACCCTGCCGTTCAACGCGGCAAACCTGAGCGTCGGCAGTGCCGTGACCCTGGGCATTCGCCCGGAACATCTGGAGCTGGCGCAACCGGGTGACTGCACCCTGCCAGTCACCGCCGACGTCAGCGAACGGCTGGGCAGCGACACCTTCTGCCACGTCAGGACCAACGCCGGCGAAGCCCTGACCATGCGCGTGCGCGGTGATCTGGCGAGCCGTTACGGCGAACAACTGAACCTGCACCTGGATGCTTCCCACTGCCATCTGTTCGATGCCGACGGCGTGGCGCTGACCCGCCCGTTGCGCGCCGCCGCCTGATTTCGAGACTGACCCGATGAAACTCAACAAACAAAACCTCAACCGCCTCGCCGCCGAAGTCGCGCTTCCGGCCTACAGCCTCAGCGACACACGCCAGGGCATCGCTCATATAGGCGTCGGCGGCTTCCATCGCGCGCATCAGGCGTATTACACCGATGCGCTGATGAACACCGGCGAAGCGCTGGACTGGGCCATCTGCGGCGTCGGTCTGCGCGCCGAAGACCGCCGCGCCCGTGACGATCTCAAGGAACAGGACTATCTGTTCACCCTGTTCGAACTCGGCGACAGCGACGACACCGAAGTCCGGGTTATCGGTTCGATCCGCGACATGCTGCTGGCCAGCGACAGCGCCCAGGTGCTGATCGACAAACTTGCCGACCCGCAGATCCGCATCGTCTCGTTGACCATCACCGAGGGCGGCTACTGTATCGACGACAGCAACGGCGAGTTCATGACGCACCTGCCGCAGATTCAGCACGACCTGACTTACCCGCAACAGCCGCAAACCGTGTTCGGTTTCCTCTGTGCGGCGCTGGCCAGGCGGCGTGCGGCGGGCACTCCGGCGTTTACCGTGATGTCCTGCGATAACCTGCCGCACAACGGCGCCGTCACCCGCAAGGCGCTATTGGCGTTTACCGCGCTGCTGGATCCGGATTTGCGTGACTGGATCGACGCCAACGTCAGCTTCCCCAACGCCATGGTCGACCGCATCACGCCGATGACCAGCACCGCGCATCGCCTGCAGCTGGCCGACAAACACGCGGTCGACGACGCCTGGCCGGTGGTCTGCGAGCCCTTCGTGCAATGGGTGCTTGAAGACAAGTTCGTCAACGGCCGCCCGGCCTGGGAAAAGGTCGGCGTACAGTTCACCGACGACGTTTCGCCCTACGAAGAGATGAAGATCAAACTGCTCAACGGCAGTCATCTGGCGCTGACCTATCTGGGCTTTTTGAAGGGTTACCGTTTCGTCCACGACACCATGAATGACCCGCTGTTCGTGCGCTACATGCGCGCCTACATGGACCTGGACGTGACCCCGCAACTGGCGCCGGTGCCGGGGATCGACCTGACCGAGTACAAGGACACGCTGGTGGCGCGGTTTTCCAATCAGGCGATTGCCGATCAACTGGAACGGGTTTGCTCGGATGGTTCGTCGAAGTTTCCCAAGTTCACTATTCCAACAATCAATCGGTTGATTGCTGATGGGCGGGAAACCAAGCGGGCGGCGTTGGTGGTGGCGGCGTGGGCGCTGTACTTGAAGGGCGTCGACGAGAATGGCGACACTTACTCGATTCCGGACCCTAGGGCGGCGTTTTGTCAGGCGTTGGTGGCGGAGGATTCGCTGATTACTGAGCGGTTGTTGGGGGTTGAGGAGATTTTCGGCGTGGCTATACCGCGTTCGCCAGAGTTTGTCGCAGCGTTTGAGTGGTGCCTGAATAGTTTGCGAGAAGATGGCGTGACGCGGACTCTGGAACGGGTTCTCGCCTGAAAGCCTCCCTCATCGGAACGCCGCCCGCCTAGCCCTCTCCCGGAGGGAGAGGGAGCCGACCGAGGTGCTCTTTTGAGCTACACCGACCTGAACGTTTTGAGTCGAACTCAGGATTTGAAACCTACACAAATCTGCTCCCTTTCCCCTCTCCCCTCTGGGGCGGTCCGACGTTTCGGGAGGGTTGGGGTGAGGGGTGGCTTTAGAAGTCGCCAAAAAAACAACAGGTTCACACCATGAACAACCAACAACTATTCCTAGGCATCGACTGCGGCACCCAAGGCACCAAAGCCATCATCCTCGACGCCACCAGCGGTCAGGTCCTCGGCCAGGGCGCCGCAGCGCACACGATGATCAGCGGTGCCAACGGTCGCCGCGAGCAGGACACCGCGCAATGGCTGGAAGCCTTCGCCCTCGCCACGCGCCGTGCCTTGCTGGCGGCGAATATCGACGGGCAGTCAATCCTCGGCATCGGCATCTCAGGCCAGCAACACGGCCTGGTGTTGCTCGACGACCAAGGCCAGGTCCTGCGCCCGGCCAAGCTTTGGTGCGACACCGAAACCACGGCCGAAAACGACCGCCTGCTCACTTATCTGGGCGGCGATAGAGGCTCGCTGGAACGCCTCGGCGTGGTCATCGCGCCGGGTTACACCGTCTCCAAACTGCTATGGACCAAAGAACAACACCCCGCCGTTTTCTCACGAATCGCAAAAATCCTGCTGCCCCACGACTACCTGAACTTCTGGCTAACCGGTCGTAGCTGCAGCGAATATGGCGACGCGTCCGGCACCGGTTACTTCAATGTGCGAACCCGCCAATGGGATCTGCAACTGCTGCGCGACATTGACGCCAGTGGCCGCCTGCAAGCGGCCCTGCCAGAGCTGATCGACGCCCATCAAGCAGTGGGCACGATCCTGCCCGCAATTGCCGAACACCTGGGCCTCAACCCCCATGCACTGGTGTCCAGCGGTGGCGGCGACAACATGATGGGCGCCATCGGCACCGGCAATATTCAGCCGGGGGCGATTACCATGAGCCTCGGTTCTTCCGGCACGGTCTACGCCTACGCCGAGGCGCCGAAGGTCAGCCCGGATGCGTCCGTCGCGACCTTCTGTTCGTCCAGCGGCGGCTGGTTGCCGTTGATCTGCACCATGAACCTGACCAACGCCACCGGCGCGATCCGCGAGTTGTTCGACCTCGATCTCGACACCTTCAACACCTTGGTAGCCCAGGCGCCGATCGGCGCTGAAGGCGTGAGCATGCTGCCGTTCCTCAACGGCGAACGCGTGCCTCCCCTGCCCCAGGCCACCGGCAGCCTGCATGGCCTGACCCTGAGCAACCTGACGCAAGCCAATCTGTGCCGCGCCGCCGTCGAGGGCACCACCTTCGGCTTGCGATTCGGACTGGATCTGCTGCGCCAGAATGGTTTACAAAGCCGCAGCATTTGCCTGATCGGCGGCGGCTCGAAAAGTGCGGTGTGGCGGCAGATCGTCGCCGACATCATGAACACCCCGGTGATCTGCACCGAGCAAAGCGAAGCCGCCGCCCTCGGCGCGGCGATTCAGGCGGCGTGGTGCAAATCATGGTCGAACGGCCACGAAGACACCCTGGCCGACCTGTGCGAGCGTTGCGTGAAGCTCGACCTGAACAGTGAAACCCTGCCGGTTGCCGCGAATGTCGCGGCGTTCCAGCAGGCCTATGAACGCTATCGACTGCATGTCGCAACCTTATAAAGAGCAAACAACTATGTACCTGGTGTGTGGCGAAGCGCTGTTCGATTTCTTCAGCGAAGACGATGCCGGCGGGCAGGCATCGAAAGTCAATTTCAAGGCGATTGCCGGTGGCTCGCCGTTCAACGTGGCGGTGGGTTTGCGCCGTTTGGGTGTGGACTCGGCGCTGTTTGCCGGGTTGTCCACCGACTACCTCGGCCGGCGCTTGCAGCAGGTGCTGCAGGACGAAGGCGTACGCCCGGATTATCTGGTGGATTTCGCTGCGCCGACCACGCTCGCGATGGTCGCCGTGGGCGCCAATGGTTCGCCGCATTACAGCTTCCGTGGCGAAGGCTGCGCCGACCGCCAGTTGAGCCTGGTGCATCTGCCGACGCTGGGTCCTGAAGTGCGCGGCCTGCACTTCGGTTCCTTCTCGCTGGTGGTGCAACCGGTTGCCGATACATTGCTTGCGCTGATACAGCGTGAAAGCGGCAAACGCCTGATCAGCCTCGACCCGAACGTGCGCCTCAATCCCGAGCCGAACATCGAGCTGTGGCGCGAGCGGATCGCCACGCTGGTGGAGCTGGCGGATCTGATCAAGGTCAGCGACGAAGACCTGAGCCTGCTGTACCCCGAGCAGGATCCGCAGCGCGTCATCGAAGGCTGGCTGCAGCATCGCTGCCAGGTGGTGTTCCTGACCCGTGGCGGTGAAGGCGCGACCGTATTCAGCCGTGCTCACGGTTCATGGTCGGTGCCGGCCTCTTCAGTGAAGATCGCCGATACCGTCGGCGCCGGCGATACTTTCCAGGCCGCGTTGATCACCTGGCTGACCGAGCATGAGCTGGATTCGGTGGAAGGCGTTCAGCATCTGCAACGCGAACAGATCGACGCCATGCTCAGGTTCGCCGTACAGGCGGCCGCCCTGACGTGCAGCAAGACAGGTCCGGATTTGCCTTATCGCCACCAGTTGACCTGACCGCGTAGACTGGCGCCCTTTTTTGCACGACGGGATGACGGCTTTTGAATTCGGGGCGCACGGTTGGACTTTTGATTTTGGCGGCACTGTTGAGCGGTTGCGGAACATCGCCGCCGCGTTCGCCGGAAAACCTCTGCGAGATTTTCCGGGAAAAAAGTGATTGGTACGACGCCGCGCAAGTCACGCAAAAGCGTTGGGGCGTACCGATCCAGGTGCCGTTCGCGATCATGTATCAGGAGTCCGGCTACCGCTACGACGCCAAGACCCCGCGCAAATACCTGCTGTGGGTGATCCCGTGGGGCCGCGTCACGACGGCGTCGGGTTATGCGCAGGCCAAGGATGAAGTCTGGTCCGACTACCAGAAAAGCACCGGCCGACACGGCGCCGACCGCGAAGATTTCGACGACGCCATCGACTTTGTCGGCTGGTACATGGACAAGACCACCTCGATCAACGGCGTGTACAAGTACGACGCCTACAACCAGTACCTCAATTACCACGAAGGCTGGGGCGGTTTTCGGCAGAAGACTTATGCCAGCAAGGCGTGGCTGCCGCCGGTGGCGCGCAAGGTGCAAAACCGCTCGGACATGTACGGCCAGCAATATGCAGCGTGCAAGGATGATTTGAATCGCGGGTTCTGGAGCCGGTTCTGGCATTGGCTCTAACCCTCAGTACCCTTTAGGACGCCATCGCGAGCAAGCTCGCTCCCACAGGTTCTACGTCGTTCACTAAATTCGTGGTTACCGTAGAACCCTGTGGGAGCTGGCTTGCCAGCGATGGCGTCAGTTCAGACACCGCCGGCCTATGGGTTACAACACCGAAAAGTTGTAACTCACAATCAACCGGGTCTCATCCACGTCCCGGGCGAACTTTTCGTAGTTCGTCCGATACGTCGCATTACGCAGACGCAGGCTGACGTCCTTGAACGTGCCGCTCTGGATCACGTACTTCAGCTCGCTGTCGCGTTCCCACTCTTTGCCTTCCTGATCGCTGCCCGGCACCTTGATGTGATCGCCGTTCACGTAACGGGTCAGGAAGCTCAGGCCGTTGATGCCGATGGCCTTGAAGTCGTAGTCATAACGCAGCTGCCAGGAACGTTCCTGGGCGGCGGCGAAGTCGTTGACCTGCACGTAGTTCACCAGGTACGGGTTGCTGCCATCGAGGTACGGCATCGAATTGTCGCCGTTCATGCGCTGCCAACCGGCGCTGAAGGTGTGGCCGCTGATGCCATAGGACAGCATGCCGCTCAACGCGCGGTTATCGATGGAGCCGGCTTTCGCATCACCGCTGTCAGCGCTCTTGAGCAGGCGCAGATCGGCTTTCAACACACCATCACCCAACGGCTGATTGCCCAGCAGACCGACGAAGTGCTGGCGATAGATGTCTTCCAGTTCGGCGTAGTGGTACTGCGCGGTCAGGCGATCGTTGATCTTGTAGTCGAAGCCGTACATGTCGAAATGATCGGCGGTGACGTTGCAGGCATATCGCTTGTTCTTGCAGTGCACGCGGATGTCTTGCGAGTCGGTCGAATCCCGGGCGGTGTACTTGTCCAGGCGCGCGGCCATGAAGGTCAGGTCCTTCACTTCTTTGGAGGTCAACATCGCACCGTTGAACATGGTCGGCAGCAGGCGGCCGTCGTTGTATTTGAGCAGGGGCAGATCCGGAAGCAGCGCGCCGTATTTCAGCACCGTGTCCGAGACTTTCACCTTGGCGGTCAGGCCCATTTTCGCGTACTGACCTTTCGAACCGCGCGGGCTCTCACCACTGGACGGCAGCAGGCCGCTGTTGCTGCGATCGGGGCTGGAATCGAGCTGAAAGCCCGCCATGCCCAGCGCATCGATACCAAAACCGACGGTGCCTTCGGTGTAGCCCGATTGCAGATTGAGAATGAAGCCTTGAGCCGACTCTTCGCGCTTGGATGCGCCCTGATCATTGGAGGTGTGCCCATCACGGAAATCACGGTTGAAGTACACCGTGCGCGATTCGATCTTCGCCGTGGTGTCTTCGAAAAAACCGCTGGCCTGGACCTGCGCGGTAAAACCGGCGCACAGCACAAAGGCTCCGAAGCCAAACGACTGGCGCGGGGTGATGAGGGGAAATGGGGGACGCATTGAAAACTCCAACAGAACATCGATTGCGCAGCGCGCAAACAACCAGAAATAGCTTCCGTCCCGGCACAGTGAAGAGCCAGGAGGAAGTGAACACGCGGGGGTGAACGGCAATGATGGCAGATGGCTTTGACGTTCTACAGGCGACTTTAGTCTGAAACTGACTGATTGTTCTTGAACGCCGAATGCGGCGAATGGCTAGACATCGCCAGCCGCAAGTGCCGGTTTTACTAGGTAAAACGATGCTTCTAAGGGTTTTCCCTATGCCGTCAGGCCTGTGCTTCTACGGCATTTGCGCCTTGAACGAGGCCGTTTAATCCTGCACCATCCGCCCACGCTAATCCAAAGGACGGAAATCAAGGCATGCTGGACGCCAACGCTACCCACATTACCCTCACGCTCGAAGGCGCTTCGGCCGACCTGCAAGTCCTCAGTTTCACCGGTCGCGAAGCCCTCAACGAACCGTTCCGTTTCGACATCGAACTGGTCAGCGCCCGCCCCGACCTCAAACTCGAAGAACTGCTGCACAAGCCCGGCTGCCTGACGTTCGGCGCCACCGGCGAGGGCAAGATTCATGGTCTGGTGTATCGCATCGAGCAAGGCGACTCCGGCAAGACCCTGACCCGCTACAGCCTCAGCCTGGTGCCGCAACTGGCCTACCTGCGGCACAACCATGACCAGCAGATTTTCCAGCAACTGACGGTGCCGAAGATCATCGCTCAGGTTCTGGAAGATCGCGGGATCCTGGCCAACGCTTACAGTTTCCAGCTCAGCGCCGAGTACCCGCAACGCGATTACTGCGTGCAGTACGACGAATCCGACCTGCATTTCATCCAGCGCCTGTGCGAAGAGGAAGGCATTCACTTCCACTTCCAGCACAGCAGCAGCGGCCACAAACTGGTGTTCGGCGACGACCAGACCGTGTTCCGCAAACTGAAACCGGTGAATTACCAGCAAGACTCCGGCATGACCGCCGACAAACCGGTGATCAAGCGTTTCAACCTGCGCCTGGAAACCCGCACCAGCCGTGTCAGCCGCCGCGACTACGATTTCGAAAAACCGAAAATCCTGCCCGAAGGTGCCGTCAAATCCGAGTTCATGCCGGACCTGGAAGACTACGACTACCCCGGCCGTTTCACGACGCGCGAGCGCGGCAAGTTCCTCTCGACCCGAGCGCTGGAGCGCCATCGCAGCGACTACAAACTCGCCGAAGGCAAAGGTGACGAACCGACCCTGACCAGCGGCCACTTCATGACCCTGGCCGAACACCCCCGCGCCGAATGGAACGACCTGTGGCTGCTGCTGGAAGTCTTCCACGAAGGCAAACAACCGCAAGTGCTGGGCGAAAACGTCACCAGCGACGTCACCGACAACAAGAGCGATTTCCACCAGGGCTACCGCAACAGCTTCGTGGCCACCCCGTGGGACGCGCACTACCGCCCTGCCCTCGAACACCCGAAACCGAAAGTCCTCGGCAGCCAGACCGCCATCGTCACCGGCCCCGCCGGCGAAGAGATCCACTGCGACCAGTACGGCCGCGTGAAGGTGCAATTCCACTGGGACCGCGAAGGCCAGGCCGACGACAAGACCACCTGCTGGTTGCGCGTCGCCAGCGGCTGGGCCGGCGCGGCCTACGGCGGCATCGCTATCCCGCGCATAGGCATGGAAGTGCTGGTGACCTTCCTTGAAGGTGATCCCGACCAGCCGCTGGTCACCGGTTGCCTGTACCACAAGGAGAACGTCGTCCCCTACGACCTGCCGGCGAACAAGACCCGCAGCACCTTCAAGACCCTCAGCTCCCCGGGCGGCAAGGGCTACAACGAGTTCCGCATCGAAGACAAGAAAGGCGTCGAGCAGATCTACATCCACGCCCAGCGCGACTGGGACGAAAACATCGAGCACGACCAGAAGATCCGCGTCGGCAACGAGCGACATGACACGGTCGAAGCCAATGTTTTAAGTGAATTCAAGGTCGAGGAACACCGCATCACCCACCTGGACCGCAAGAGCGAAATGCGTGCCAATGATCACCTGACCGTGGGCGTGACTCAGCATGTAAAGGTCGGCACCGGGCAGTTTGTCGAGGCAGGGACGGAGATTCACTACCACGCCGGCGACAAGGTCGTGATCGAGGGCGGAATGGAGCTGACGGCCAAGGCTGGCGGCAGTTTCGTCAAGGTTGATGCCGGTGGCGTGACCATCAGCGGCAGTGAGGTCAAGGCCAACACCGGCGGTGCGCCGGGTGCGGGCACCGGGATCGCGATTCTGCCGCCCGTCATTCCGGCCCCGGCCGACAACGACAAACCGGGCACCGTCGTGTCGCCGAAGCAGGTTGTGAAGTCTGCTTGATGCGCAACGCAGTCTTCGCGGCTGGATTCATCGCATCAAGCCTTCACGTCTTTGCCGCTGAGCCACCGTTCATGACGGTGGCTGAGTGTGATCTGGCAGGCTCCGACAGCAAACTATCCTTGCTGCGGGGCCGTCTCCTCTCCGACTCCCACGTTTACAAAATCCGTCAGGGACAAGAAACCCGATTCTTGTATGCGGATGCCGATACTTCTTTCGGCAGTCGTGTTGATTGGCAGTGCGTGCCCACTGGCAAAGGCGTGAGTGTCTTTCTGGTTACTGGCGAGTTCAGCTCCAACTACCTGCAAGGCATTTTGTTCTTTCGGGATACAAATGACAGGCGGGTACACCGTGTGGAATTTGCGGAAAGGAACCGCCCTCGTTGGGTTTTGAGCGGCTCGAAAGGCCCTCGGGTGATATTCGAGAACGTTGGACATGAAAGCGCCCGCAAATACCTGATTTACGGTCCGGCGGACGCCTATCTGGAAACGGATGAGCTGCCGGCTTGGGCTACCGAACAAGGTGAAGCACTCGTTGAGCTAAAACCTTATCCATAGGCTCCGAGAGTCTTTATTCAAAGAGGACCATCAAGTCGCCAACAGGTATCCCCCCAAGAGGCAATCCCCCGCCAGACAGCCGGCATTCAGCCGGGTTAACCCTCGCTTAACGCCGCGGTCAAAAACTCTACTGAACCGCACGCTCTCAGCCCGATGCTGACGCCCAGTGCGGCAGGCCTGGCGTGTCTCATGCCTCGCTTTCATTCCGTCGCACGGGAGTCCCTCCATGAACATTCGTCCGTTCCTGCTCACCACCGTCCTCGCCTGCACTGCGTTTGCCGGGCTGGCCCAGGCCAATGACACCACGACTACCAAAGCGGTGCCGTACACCTATGGCATGCCATTGAATGTGGCCAAAGTGGTGTCAATGACCGAGCAGCCAACCAAGGCTTGCAAAGTGATCGATGCCGACATGAAGTACATCGATACGTCAGGCAAACCCGAGGAAATCACTTACCGGAAAATGTCTGACGCCTGCAGCTTCCAGAACTGACAGAAAGCTCTGATTTGCGGCTTTGCGGTAGGCGAGCAAGGGGCTCGAAGGTTATGCTCGGGGCCCCTCCTCACTGCCGCAAGGATTCGCCATGCAGTTGTCGTTTCGCACGTTGTCGACCCTCACCTTTTGTCTGTGTTTTCTGCTGGCGTTGGCCTGGGGGCTGGTGCCTCAAGTGCTGCTGGCGATCTGGAGCATTGAGTATTCGGAAGCGGCAGGATTCGTCGCACGGCGCACGGCGGTACTGTTTGCGGCGTTGGGAGTGATGTTTTATCTGGTGCGCAATGCGCCGGTGTCGATCGCGCGCAATGCGCTGAGCAACGGCTTTATCGTCGGTTGTTTTGGCTTGGCGGTGCTGGGGTTTGCTGAATGGCTCAACGGCCACGCCGGCCCCGGGATTCTGCTCGCGGTGCTGGTGGAGTTCGCGCTGGGCCTTGGCTTCGTGCAGGCCCGGCGCGTGACGGTCGAACTGGGTGAAACGGTGCGTTAAACGACCCTGGATCGCGAAGTGTAGGGCTGACTGGTCGCGTTTTGCGCCAGATCAGAACGCAGCCCTGCGATCAGACCGTTGATTTCACGACAGCTGTTCAGGTGACTGGCATCGATGCCACTCACCAGCAAATCAACCTGATCGGTCTGGTGATCGCCATACACCTTGACGGTCATCGACAGATCCGGGGACAGCGTGCACTGGCAGCGTTTCGGCAGAAAGCTGCTTTCAATGATGTTGCGGAGTTCCAAGGCAGACAGAAACATGGCGAAACCTCTCCTTACTGTGAGACTGCCAATCAAGTATTCACGTCGACCGTTGCCACGGCTTCCCACGGGTGTATCCCCGCTGAATCCCTGGGTGTGACAAGCGGCAGTACTGCGAAATGCCCATTGGAGTGTAGGCGCCCAAACTCGGTGCGCCGCACCAAATCAACGCATAAAACGTGCCTTTCATCGGGTCGCTTTCACCTCCTTGCAAATCAATGGCTTGGCGAAAAGGCAGGCAACTGGCCAGTTGCAAAATGCAAGATTCGATCGTGCAGGCACTGCATTTTGCAAGCGACTGGCGGTTTGCATTCATTGCCCATGGCAGTGAGAATGCCCGTCAACCAACGTACACCCGCCAGGAGGCTTCAATGGGAAATTTCACTGTTTACGCGACCGCCGGCCTGATGCTCGCGAGCGTCTCCACCCTCACCCACGCCGCCAAACTTGAAGACACCGCGCCTTATCCGAAGGCCGAAGCGGGTTTCACTCGCCAGGTCATCCATTTGCCGCAGCAGGCTCAGGAAGACAACCTCAAAGTCGAAATCCTCGCTGGCAAAACCCTGGAAGTCGACTGCAACCGTCAGCGCCTGGGCGGCACTCTCGAAGAGAAAAATCTCGAAGGCTGGGGCTATCCGTTCTACCGCCTGGAAAAGGTCAGCGGCCCGATGAGCACGCTGATGGCCTGCCCGCCCGGCACCCAGAAAAAACGCGCCTTCGTACCAGTGATCGGTGACGGCTTCACCGTGCGCTACAACAGCAAGCTGCCAATCGTGGTTTACGCACCATCAGATGTCGAAGTGCGCTATCGCATCTGGTCGGCTTCGGACAAAGTCGGCACTGCCATTCCCGAGTAACTCGCCAAGGAGCAGCGGCATTGATTACCTGCCACGTCAGATACGTGATTGATCCCTACCAGCTCGACGCCTTCGAAGCCTATGCCAAAACCTGGCTAGGCATCGTCGAACGGCTGGGCGGTACACATCATGGCTATTTTCTGCCCTCGGAAGGCGCGAGCAACATCGCCTACTGCCTGTTCAGTTTTCCGTCCCTGGCGGATTACGAAAGCTATCGCCATATTGCACTGACCGACCCGGAAAGCACGGCATTGGTGACCGATCTGGTCGAAAAGAAGTTCATCGTCAGCTACGAGCGCACCTTCCTGCGCCCGTTGTTGCCCTGAATCCTTTCACGCGGAAACACCACACGCCGCCGCTCGCTCGGCGACGTGGCGCAAGCTGTCGAAGTTGATATTGGCGCCGGAATCGATGGCGATCAGCGTCTGATTCCGTGCGCCGGTCTGCGCCACGTACTTTTTGATGCCCGCAACCGCCAACGCGCCGGAAGGCTCGGTGATCGAGCGGGTGTCGTCGTAGATGTTCTTGATCGCCGCGCAGAGTTCGTCGTTGCTGACGGTGATGACTTCATCCACGCAGAAGCGACAGATCTCGAACCCATAGGCGCCGATCTGCGCCACTGCCACGCCGTCAGCGAAGGCGCCGACGCTGGGCAACACCACCCGCTCATCCGCTTGCAACGCAGCTTTCAGGCAGGCCGAGTGCTCCGACTCCACGCCGATGATCCGCACCTCCGGCCGCAGGTATTTCACATACGCCGCGATGCCGGCGATCAACCCGCCGCCGCCCACCGGGACAAAGATCGCATCAAGCGCGCCTTGGTGCTCGCGCAGGATTTCCATCGCTACCGTGCCTTGTCCGGCGATCACATCGGGATCGTCGAACGGCGAGACGAAGGTTCGGCCGGTCTGCTCGGCCAATTGCAGCGCGTGAGCCAGGGCAAACGGAAAGCTTTCGCCATGCAGCAATGCCTCGGCGCCGCGACTGCTGACGCCCAGCACTTTCAACTCGGGTGTTGTTGCCGGCATGACGATAGTCGCGGCAATGCCCAATTCGCGCGCCGCCAGCGCTACGCCTTGAGCGTGATTGCCCGCCGATGCCGTGATCACCCCGCGCGCCTTTTGCTCGTCGCTCAATTGCACCAGTTTGTTGTAGGCGCCACGAATCTTGAAGGAAAACGTCGGTTGCAGGTCTTCGCGCTTGAGCAGGATCCGGTTACCCAGCACTTCGGATAAGGCCGGCGCTGGCTGTAGCGGTGTGCGCACTGCCAGTTCATACACCGGCGCGGCGAGGATTTTTTTCACGTACTGCTCGAGCAGGGCTTGCTGGGCGGGGCAGTGGTGCATGGTCGTCTCCTGACGTTTGATTCAGAACCCCGGAGACAGAAAGTAAAAACCCGCCTCTAGGGCGGGTTGGGTGCTGCAGTCGTGAGCTAGCCCGCCAAATGAGGAATGGCGGTAATAATGCTTGGCTGGCAGCGCAGTACGGTGGAAGTCATGGGCTCGAAATTAGCCCGGGTGCTGCTGGCAAGTCAATGGCGAATTTTGTCATTTCGCCAGACGCCTGAGCCCGAACAGCATCCCGCCCGCCCCCAGCAGCATCGCCGCCAGGAACAACGGGTACGACACCCACCACGGCGTCCCGGCGGTCATCATGCTGAATTCCGACATGCCGCCAATGCTTGCAATCAGGTTGAGCGGCAGGAACACCACGTTGATCAGCGTCAGCTTGCGCAGCAGGTTGTTCATGCTGTTGTTCATCAGGTTGCCCCGGGCGTCGATCAGCCCGGAGAACACCGTGGAATAGATTTCCGCCTGCTTGTAGCACTGGTTGTTTTCGATGATCAGGTCGTCGATCAGGCCGATCGCCTCGCTGCCGAAATGTTGCTTTTCCGCGTGGTTGCGCAGCCGCGTGAGCACCGCGCCATTGCTGTGCAGGGCGTTGATGTAATAGATCAGACTTTCGCTGAGGTTGAACATCTGCACCAGATGCTGGTTTTGCATCGAGGCGTTGAATTTCTGCTGCAATTCCCGGGCGACCAGTTTGATCACCTTCAGGTGCCCGAGGTAGTGATGGATGTTGTTGAACAGCAGGTCCAGCAATACATCCAGCGGCGTATTGAGTGGCCGGCGCGTGCCGAGACCGTGCAGCGGTGTGTCGTCGGTGGCGATCACCAGCAACTGGCCCGGCGAAAACAGCAAACCGCAGGACGACACCTCGAACGCCAGGCTGCCGCCGCCGGAATAGTTCTCCGGGCGCTTCCAGATCAGGAACAAGTGATCGGGATGGAACTCGATCCGTGACACCTCATCCGGGTCGAGCGCCGAGGCCAAAGCGTGTTCATCCAGCTTGAAATGACTGTGTAGCAAATCCCGCTCGGCAGCGTCGGGGTTGCTGAACAGCATCACCTCGGCGTCCAGCCGCTCGACCCGCTGCAAGGCGCCGTGGCTCAGTGCAAAGCTGTTGATCATCGGCCGGTCACCAGGCCTGGCCGCGACGTTTGAGTTCCAGACGCCTCACGAACTCCTCCAGTACCAGCGAATACAGATCGTCCTGCAAATAAGCGTCTTCGATGCCGGCGTCGAGGTTCGGGTTGTCGTTGACCTCGATCACCACCACTTTGTCGCCGGCCTGTTTCAGGTCGACGCCGTACAGTCCATCGCCGATCAGGTTGGCGGTCTTCACCGCCAATTCCACCACCGCGCGCGGCGCTTCGTGGATCGCCAGCGTGCGGCATTCGCCGTTGACATCCTGGCCCTTGGCCTTGTGGTTGTAGATCTGCCAGTGCCCCTTGGACATGAAGTACTGGCAGGCGAAGATCGGTTTGCGGTTGAGCACGCCGATCCGCCAGTCGTACTCGGTGTAGAAAAACTCCTGGGCCAGCAACAGCACCGAATGTTCGAACAGCTCGGCGGTGGCCTCCAGCAATGCCTGTTGGCTCTCGACCTTGATTACGCCTCGGGAAAAGCAGCCATCAGGAATCTTCAGCACCAGCGGGAAACCCAGACGTTCGCCGACCCGTTCAAAGTCTTCCGGTCGTTCCTTGTAGAGAATTTCCGTGGCGGGCATGCCCAGTTGATGGCTGTTGAGCAGGTCGGTGAGATAGACCTTGTTGGTGCAGCGCAGGATCGACGTCGGGTCGTCCATCACCACCAGCCCTTCGCTTTCGGCTTTCTTGGCGAAGCGGTAAGTGTGGTTATCGACGCTGGTGGTCTCGCGGATCAGCAGGCCGTCGTATTCGGCCAGCCTTGCGTAGTCCTTGCGTTCGATCAATTCGACATCAATGCCCATGCCCTTGCCGACGCGCACGAAATTCTCCAGCGCCCGGGGGTTGGACGGCGGCAACGCTTCCTGCGGATCGTGCAGGATCGCCAAGTCATAACGTGCCACTTGCGGCGAACGCGGGACGCGCCAGATTTTGCGGCTGAATCCGTCCAGGGCATTGGCGAACTGGTCTTCCTGATCGTCGCGTAACTTGTGCAAGGCACCGGACTTTATGCCTTCGATATGCCAACCGTTAGTTCTACGAAATTCAACTAACAAAATCGGACATGGAAATACTTCAAACAATTGACGGGCCAGGTCCTGCAAAGGCTCGATGTGTGTTCTGCCGAAATAAAGTGTCAGCGTAAACCCTTCGGTATCACTATAGAGGTGATGACTGAGGGCTTTTTCCAGGGTTTTGTCCAGGTCATCCAGCGCCAGGCCGTAGAGGGATTTGCGGGTCAGTTCGCTGATGGTGCGTACCGACGGAATCACCTTGTGCCCCCTGGCCTCGGCCAGCAACGAGCAGTAGTAGCCGTGGCCCAGATACTTGTAGCTGCGGCACAGATTGATCACCTGCACCCGTTTTCCCGGCTCGCTGTCGGGAGGTTGTTCGAGGTACTCCTGCGCCGTCAGGATGTCTTCGCTGGGGAAGTACGAGGCCCAGTCTTCCTTGCGTTCGACGATGATCAACACTTGACTGGAAGTTCTGATTTGCGGTTTTAAAAAAGTTGCCGCCGGCAAACTTTGCTTGGATACTTCGCGCCAATGACCCTGTACCGCTGACATAGAAATTGATCCGTTGGAGAACAAGACCTTTTCTATTAAGCACGAACTTTTTCGAAAGTCCCGTTTCGTTACGCAACTTTTACGGCGGTCATATGAACACTGTTTTTCGCTTGGCGACAGTTGATGATTTAGCGGCGCTGCTGGCACTGGAAATGCACTGTTTCACCACGGACCGGCTCACACGCCGCAGCTTTCAGTGGATGATTACCCGAGCCCACGGCCAGTTGCTGGTGGCCGAACGCGAGGGCCAACTGCTGGGTTATGCGCTGGTGCTGTTCCATCGCGGCACCTCGCTTGCCCGGCTGTACTCCATCGCCATTTCCCCCGAGGCCCGGGGCGGTGGCCTGGGCAAACAATTGCTGCAACGCATCGAAGCATGCGCCCTTGAACACGACTGCGCTTACGTGCGGCTGGAGGTGCGCACTGACAACCCCGCCGCCATCGCGCTGTACGAACGCAGTGGCTACCGGCGCTTTGCGTTGATCCACGACTACTACGAAGACCACGCGGACGCCTTGCGCCTGGAAAAACGCATTCTTCAACACCACGATTCACGCAGCATCAAAGTGCCCTATTACCGGCAGACCACCGATTTCACCTGTGGTCCGGCGTGCCTGCTGATGGCCATGGGGGCGTTACAGGCCGATCGCTTACTGGAGCGCCGCGAAGAGTTGCAGCTCTGGCGTGAAGCGACGACCGTGTTCATGACTGCAGGTCATGGCGGTTGCAGCCCTCAAGGCCTGGCGTTGGCGGCATGGCGCCGAGGGTTTCGCGTGCGTTTGCAGCTGAGTATGACCGGGCCACTGTTTCTCGACGGCGTGCGCGACACGCATAAAAAAGACGTCATGCGCCTGGTGCATGACGAGTTCATGGCACAGCTGAACGACACCGACGTAGATCAAATCATCGGCACGACACTGGATCTACCTCGACTGCTCAGTGCTGGCGGACAGCCGTTGGTGCTGATCAGCAGCTATCGTCTGACCCGCTCCAAATCGCCGCACTGGGTGATCGTCACCGATTGCGACGAAGATTTCGTCTATCTGCATGACCCGGATGTCGACCACAGCCAGCACCGACAACCCATGGACTGCCAGCATGTGCCGGTCAGCCATGGGGAGTTCGAAAAAATGTGCCGGTTCGGGCGCGGCAAGCTGCGCGCGGCAGTGGTGCTCTACGCCCACTCACCCGCATGAAGCGCTCATTTGAGTCCGACCTTGTACAGCGAGCCGTCGGACTCATCCGTCAGCACATAAAGGTAACCATCCGGCCCCTGGCGTACATCGCGAATCCGCTGTTTCAAGTCGCCCAGCAA
Source organism: Pseudomonas sp. SDO52101_S400 (assembly GCF_054071635.1). Classification (NCBI taxonomy): domain Bacteria; kingdom Pseudomonadati; phylum Pseudomonadota; class Gammaproteobacteria; order Pseudomonadales; family Pseudomonadaceae; genus Pseudomonas; species Pseudomonas sp. SDO52101_S400. The sequence continues at coordinate 76,637 of NZ_JBSVWF010000002.1, forward strand.
ACGCTCTTCATGCACCACCTTGTCACCGTCGAATTGCAGGCGGATCAGCTCCTGAGTGGCCAGCGCGCCAATGAACACGTTGTGCTGCCAGGGTTTGAAGCGATCGGCATCGTAGAACGCCATGCCAGTGACACCCGGTGATTTTTCCCAGGCATGGTGCGGCGCAACCGTGCCTTCGACGGTTTTACCCTGGGCTTCCGGAATGGGCTGCATCGAGTAGTTGATGCCGTGGGTTGCCAGCGGCCAGCCGTAGTTCTTCCCGCGTTCGATGATGTTCACCTCGTCTCCGCCGCGCGGGCCGTGCTCGTTCTCCCACAAGGTGCCGGTCCATGGGTTGAGCGCTGCCCCTTGCGGGTTGCGATGGCCATAGGACCAGATCTCCGGCCGCACACCGGACTGACCGACAAACGGGTTGTCATCCGGCACCTTGCCGTCGGGGTAGATGCGCACGACTTTGCCCTGCAGCTTGTCCAGATCCTGGGCGGTCGGGCGGTCGTTGTTTTCGCCGAGGGTAATGAACAGGTAGCCGTCACGGTCGAACACCAGCCGCGATCCAAAGTGATTGCCGACCGACAGCTTCGGTTCCTGACGGAAAATAACGTTGAAGTCCTTGAGGGTTTTCAGATCATCCGACAGGCGCCCGCGCCCTACCGCCGTCCCGGCCTTGTCGCCGGCGCCACCTCCCTCGGCATAGGACAGATACACCAGCCGATCCTGTTTAAAGTCAGGCGACAGCACCACATCCAGCAACCCGCCCTGCCCCTTGGCCCAGACCTTGGGAACGCCATCGATCGGTGCCGACAGCTTGCCGTCAGCCCCCACCACTCGCAGCTTGCCCGGGCGCTCGGTCACCAGCATGCCCTGGCGATCCGGCAGGAACGCGAGCGCCCATGGATGTTCAAGCCCCTGGGTGATCGTCGTGACTTCAAGGGTACCCTGCTCGCTTTGCAGCTCTTTGGGGGCGGCGGATACCGGGCCGCAGATCACTGCACCGGCACACAGGCCGGATAAAAGGGTTTTACGCAACATGCACGATTCCTTTTGTTCGATTGAAGGGCTGACAGAAACGGTTCTGCCATTCAACGGTTGCTCTCGCCGTCACGGGCGGGTGGGTTGGGAATGAATTTCGGCGGCGTGCTCGGCACCGAACGTAGCGGCTGGCCATTGCCGATGCCGCCGTTTTCCAGGGTGGGCTGGCGAGGCGCGGGCACCGTACTCGGCCCGCGGATCACCGGATTGGCTGGCTGCGTGCCCTGCATGCTGTTTGGATTGGCCCGGTGAATCGGGCTGTTGTAAGGGTTGTTGCTGTTGCCGGTCGGACTTTGCGCCAGCAACAGGGCATCGGCGTGAACCAGCCCGCTGAGGGCCAGCAATGCGATGCCAGGCAGAATACGGTTCATGGACGGCCTCTCTCGATGCACGTGGAATAGAGCCTTCGAGTCCACGCTACGCCGAGGGTTCGGATTTGTTAACCCGTCATCGATAAACAAGGTGTAACACGGTTTGACCTGCCTCCCGCCTCTCCCGGCAATCAGCGGAAACTTTTACGCCGGGCCACAGGTCACCCGAACATCACTCGGAGAACGTCACCATGGCTCGGGCAATCTGGAAAGGCGCAATCAGTTTCGGTCTGGTGCACATCCCCGTGGCGCTGGTCTCGGCGACCTCATCCCAGGGCGTGGACTTCGACTGGCTGGACAGCCGCAGCATGGACCCGGTCGGCTATAAAAGGGTCAACAAGGTCACGGGTAAAGAGGTCACCAAGGAGCATATCGTCAAAGGCGTGCAGTTCGAGAAAGGCCGGTATGTGGTGCTCAGCGAGGAAGAAATCCGTTCGGCACACCCGGTCTCGACCCAGACCATCGATATCTTCGCTTTCGTCGACAGCGAGCAGATCCCGCTGCAGAACATCGACACGCCCTATTACCTGGCCCCGGACAAGCGTGGCGGCAAGGTCTACGCGTTGCTGCGCGAAACCCTGAGCAAGACGCAAAAAGTCGCACTCGCCCGCGTGGTTTTGCACACGCGTCAGTATCTGGCGGCGTTGATGCCGCTGGAATCGGCGCTCGTGCTGGTGAAGTTGCGCTGGCCGCAAGAGGTGCGCAGCCTCGATGAACTGGAACTGGGCAGCGAAGTGACCAAGCCTCAACTGGCGAAAGCCGAACTGGACATGGCCAAACGGCTTGTTGAAGACATGAGCGCCGACTGGAATCCCGAGGATTACCGCGACGAGTTTGAAGACAAGATCATGGCTCTGGTAGACAAGAAGGCCCATGAAGGCAAGATCGAAGACGTTGAGACCGTTGACGGCGAAGAAGAGCGCAAATCAGCTGATGTGATCGATCTGACAGAACTGCTCAAGCGCAGTCTCGGCGGGAAATCACCGGCCAAACCGGCGAAGAGGACCGCGAGCAAGACTACTGCTGCGAAAAAGACTAAAAAAGCGTCGTGAAAATAAAATCGGGCGACTGTCTTTCAACAGTCGCCCGATTTATCAGATCAGTTATCAGATCAGAATGAAGATCGCCAGCAGGCCGCCGAAGATCGCCCACTTTTCCAGGTAATAGCGCGCGCGATTGCGCTTTTTGAGTTCTTTGCCACGCAGGCGGATCTTGTAGATTTTGGTAAACAGGCGGTTGATACCACCTGTGCGGTCGCCCGCGTCGTTCGGTGCACCGGCAGCCGACATCACGGTCCGGCTGAACCAGCCATTGAACGCGGCCGCCCAGCGATACTTCATCGGACGCTCGATATCGCAGAACAGAATGATGCGGTTCTTGTCGGTGGTGTTTTCCGCGTAGTGGATGTAGGTCTCGTCGAACATCACTGCTTCGCCGTCGCGCCAGTGATAGTTCTCGCCATCGACGTTGATGTAGCAACCGGCGTCGTTCGGCGTTTCCAGCCCCAGGTGATAACGGTAGGAGCCGGCATACGGATCGCGGTGGCGCACCAGTTTCGAGCCGGGCGGCAGTTCAGCGAACATCGCGGCCTTGATCGAGCCGATGCTCTGCACCAGCTCAGTGGTGCGCGGGCACAGCTGCAACGCCGACGGGTGGCTGTCGCCGTACCACTTTAAGTAGAAGCGCTTCCAGCCGGTTTTGAAGAAGGAGTTGAAGCCGACATCGTCGTACTGGTTGGAACGCTTGATCTCGCCGGCACGCAGCAGTTTCTGCCCTTCCTCGCGGATTTCCTCCCAGTGGGCCTGCAACGGGCTCAGATCGGGAAAGTCTTTCGGATCGAGGTAGGGTTTGTTCGGATTCTTCGAGAACAGATAAAGGAAGCAGTTGATCGGGGCCAGGAACGTCGAGTGATCGCTCAACTGGCGGCCCAGTTTGTGGCGCACACGACCACGCAAGTGAACGTATGCAATGGAAATGACATAAATAGCAGCAATGATGAGTTTCACGGAAATCGTCACACGTCAAAAGTGAACAAACTGCGCGCCTTTCTGGCTGTGGCCAAAGGTCTGTGGCAGTGGTCTGAATACAAAACAGCGTCTCGGTGGCACATCCTTGAGCCCATGCCGGGCAAGGGCATTGGGTGAATGGATGGCATTTTAGCCACAGTTTGTAACCAATAGTGAACCTTCATCTGTGAAAAACTGTCCCGCGATTGCGCCAATTGGCATTCCGGGTGACACCGCCCTATCGCTTGAAGAGCCAGACCAGTACAATCGCCGCCAAACTTTAGCGCCCCCCTTGGTTGATGACGGGAAAACCCGCCTCAGCGCACTTCGACTCGGGCCATGCGCTCCGGCCGCACCCTCGCTACTCAGATTGCTTCGCAGGAAAAACCTTTGATTTCTACAGCTAACATCACCATGCAGTTCGGCGCCAAGCCGCTGTTTGAAAACGTTTCGGTCAAATTCAACGGCGGCAACCGCTACGGCCTGATTGGCGCCAACGGTTGCGGCAAGTCGACCTTCATGAAAATCCTCGGTGGCGATCTCGAGCCGTCCGGCGGTCAGGTCATGCTCGAGCCGAACATTCGCCTGGGTAAATTGCGTCAGGACCAGTTCGCCTACGAAGAATTCACCGTGATCGACACCGTGATCATGGGTCACGAAGAGCTGTGGAAGGTCAAGGCCGAGCGCGATCGCATCTATTCGCTGCCGGAAATGAGCGAAGAAGACGGCATGGCCGTGGCCGAGCTGGAAACCGAGTTCGCCGAGATGGACGGCTACACTGCCGAATCCCGTGCCGGTGAGCTGCTGCTGGGCCTTGGTATTCCGCTGGAACAGCATTTCGGTCCGATGTCTGAAGTGGCGCCGGGCTGGAAGCTGCGTGTTCTGTTGGCTCAGGCCCTGTTCTCCGATCCGGAAGTGCTGTTGCTCGACGAACCGACCAACCACCTGGACATCAACACCATTCGCTGGCTGGAATCGATTCTCACCGTGCGTAACAGCACCATGATCATCATTTCCCACGACCGTCACTTCCTGAACAGCGTCTGCACCCACATGGCCGACCTGGACTACGGTGAGCTGCGTCTGTTCCCGGGCAACTACGACGAGTACATGACTGCGGCGACCCAGTCCCGCGAGCAACTGCTGTCGGACAACGCCAAGAAGAAAGCGCAGATCGCCGAACTGCAAACGTTCGTCAGCCGCTTCTCGGCCAACGCCTCGAAAGCCAAGCAGGCCACTTCCCGTGCCAAGCAGATCGACAAGATCCAGCTGGCCGAGGTCAAGCCATCGAGCCGCGTGAGCCCGTTCATCCGTTTTGAACAGACCAAGAAGCTGCACCGCCAGGCCGTGACCATCGAGCAGATGTCCAAGGGCTTCGACGGCAAGACCCTGTTCAAGAACTTCAGCTTCACCGTTGAAGCCGGCGAGCGCGTCGCGATCATCGGTCCGAACGGTATCGGCAAGACAACCCTGCTGCGCACCCTGATGGGTGAACTGACCCCGGACGCCGGTTCCGTGAAGTGGACTGAAAGCGCGGAGCTGGGCTACTACGCTCAGGACCACGCCCACGACTTCGAAGACGACGTCAGCCTGTTCGACTGGATGGGTCAGTGGACTCAGGGCGAGCAAGTGATTCGTGGCACCCTGGGCCGCATGCTGTTCTCCAACGACGAGATCCTCAAGTCGGTGAAGGTCATCTCCGGTGGTGAGCAAGGTCGCATGCTGTTCGGCAAGCTGATCCTGCAAAAGCCGAACGTACTGGTGATGGACGAACCGACCAACCACTTGGACATGGAATCGATCGAGGCGCTGAACCTGGCGCTGGAAAACTACCCGGGCACGCTGATTTTCGTCAGCCACGACCGTGAGTTCGTATCGTCCCTGGCCACGCGCATCATCGAGCTGAGCCCGAACGGCGTGACCGACTTCAGCGGCACTTACGACGACTACCTGCGCAGTCAGGGCGTCGTGTTCTGATAGCGGCCTCGAGTCTAAAGCCCCGCCCCATGGCGGGGCTTTTTATTGCATCCGGGAAAGATAGTTAGCCTGCTTTCTTTTATTTCACCGCCAAGCCATGATGCGGACTCTCCCACCGCCGCCCGCGAACGAGCCCTCATGTCTGTGCAGCAACTGCCACCGCAAAGCTCCATGGCGATCACCCTGCAGATCGTCTCCATCGTTTTCTATACCTTTATTGCCTTCCTCTGCATCGGCCTGCCGATTGCGGTGTTGCCAGGCTATGTGCATGAGCAATTGGGCTTCAGCGCAATCGTGGCGGGGCTGGTCATTGGCTCGCAGTACCTGGCCACTCTGCTCAGCCGGCCGATGGCCGGGCGCATGTCGGATACCGTCGGGACCAAACGGGCGATCGTTTACGGCTTGTCGGGGATCGTGCTCAGCGGCCTGCTGACGTTTGTCTCCACATTGCTGCAGGACTTCCCGCTGACGAGCCTGATCATTCTGATCGCCGGACGTTTATTGCTCGGCATCGCACAGGGCTTGATCGGTGTCGGCACCATCAGTTGGTGCATGGGCCAGGTCGGTGCGGAACATACTGCACGGTCCATTGGCTGGAACGGCATAGCCTCTTACGGCGCCATTGCCATCGGCGCCCCGCTGGGCGTGCTGATGGTGGCTGATTACGGCTTTACCAGTCTCGGCATTGCGTTGTCGGTATTGGCGGCCGGTGCCCTGCTGTTGATTCGCAACAAGCCTTCGGTGCCGGTGGTGCGTGGCGAGCGCTTGCCGTTCTGGAATGTATTCGGACGGATTGCACCGTTCGGTGCCAGTCTGAGCCTGGCGTCGATTGGTTACGGCACACTGACCACCTTCATCACCCTTTATTACCTCAATCGCGGCTGGACCGGCGCGGCGTATTGCCTGACGGTGTTCGGCGTGTGCTTCATACTGTCGCGGCTGCTGTTCATCTCGGCCATCGGTCGTTTTGGCGGTTTTGCATCCGCCATCGCCTGCATGAGCATCGAAACCGTTGGCCTGTTGCTGCTGTGGCTCGCGCCCTCGACCGGCTACGCGCTGATCGGCGCCGGACTGGCCGGGTTTGGTCTGTCGCTGGTGTATCCGGCGCTGGGCGTTGAAGCAATCAAACAAGTGCCAAACTCCAGCCGAGGTGCTGGCCTGAGTGCTTACGCGGTGTTTTTCGATCTGGCGCTGGCGATTGCCGGGCCGTTGATGGGTGCGGTGGCGTTGAATCTGGGATATTCGTGGATTTTCCTGAGCGCAGCGCTGCTGTCCGTGACCGGACTGGCATTGACGGTATGGCTCAAACGTCGAGCGATGACCTGACGCTTACTGATCCGCTGTCTGCATCCCCGCCCGGGAAGGCTTGCCCAGCGCATGGGAGAAGAACCGCCCGGCCTCGGAAATCAGGTTGCGGTGGATGTCTTCACGGTCCACGCCATCGGCATCGGTGCACAGGGCCGGCATCGCACGGATCTGCTCTTCATTGCACGGCGCCATGAACACAAAGTGTCCTGCCCCGGCCAGTAACTTGAAGTCCGGCGCAGTCGGCAGTTTGCGCGCCAGGGCGGCAGCGTTCTTGTCGAAGGCCACCAGTTTGTCGCCATCGCCGCTGTACAGCAGCACCGGCACATGCACGTCGGCCAGAGTGTGACGACCAAACTTGAGGCTCAGCGGCGCCATCAGCAGCAACGCATGCACACGCGGGTCGGCCACCGGCTGCAGGTCATCCCGGTCGACGATCAATTCACCCTGGGTATTGCAGGCATCGCGATCGTCAGGACGCTCCTGGCAGTAACGGCGCAGGCGATCAAGGTCAGGCTGCGCGCCTGAAAGAATCAAGGCAGTCTCGCCCCCCGCCGAATAGCCGATCACGCCGACCTGATCGGCGTTCACAAACGGTGCGAGCATCCGGTCGCCAAGCGTGGCGGTGATGGCTTCGGAAATCTGGATCGGGCGCCCATAGAGGTTGCTCAAGGTGCCGAGGCGACTGTGATCCTTGGAGTTGTCACCGGGATGAATTACCGCCACCACCACGAAACCCTTGCGGGCCAGCGATGTGGCGAGGTCGTGCAGTGCCAGTGGCGTGCCGGTATTGCCGTGAGACAGCATCAGCATCGGAAAGCGACCGAGAGCGACCTTGGTGTCTTCGCCGGCTTCGACCGAGTAGCCTTCGAGCAGGCTCATGTGTTCACGGTCTGTGGAGGGATAGAACGCGATGGCGCGCATCGGTTGCAGGTCGAGCGGATCGAGGAACGTCATCTCGTGATAACCGACGCTCCAGCGCGGGTGCTGGCCGGGGGCTGCGTGCACTGAATTCAGGCTGCCGAGCAGGCAAATCAGTAACGTTGCACAAAGACGCATCATGGGATGCCCCACCCTGTTGTTACTCAATCGAAAGATCCGTTGTGTTCGACGCCCGAAACTCCGTGGTTCGGTGATCCGGCGCGGCGTTGCACTCAGACGTTGATCATCAGACTGCATAACCCGGGCCAGATTATGTAACAGTCGGAAACAAAAAACTCCGTATCTGGCCCTTGTAGAACCAGAATACAGAGTTTTTTGGGTGTTGCCTGAACGAGAGCTGTTCTTTACGAAAGCCTTACGCAGCCGCGAACAGTTGCTCGCTGATGCGGGTGTGCGCCGCGCTCATGGCGTTGTTGCGAACTTCTTCGCCGTAGGCCAGGCCTTCGGCACGGACGATTTCGATGTCGGTGATGCCGAGGAAGCCGAATACCAGTTTCAGGTAGTCTTCGTGAGCAACGCCCGACGCCTGACCGGCGTGGATGCCGCCCGAAGTCGATACGATGATCACTTTCTTGCCACCGCACAGGCCTTCAGGGCCGGCTTCGGTGTAGCGGAAAGTCTGGCCGGCAACGGCGATGCGGTCGATCCAGGCCTTGAGCTGGGTCGGCACGGTGAAGTTGTACATCGGTGCGGCAACCACAATAGCGTCGGCGGCGATGAACTCGGCCAGGGTGGTGGCGCTCAGCTCCGCTTCGTGCTGTTGTGCAGCGTCGCGCAGTTCAGCGGTGGTGCCGGCGGCTACCAGAGTGGTCGACGAGAAGTGGCTGATGGCGTCGGCAGCCAGGTCGCGGTAGGTCACGACAGCGGTTGGCTCGGCGGCTTGCCAGGCTTTGACGACTTCGGTGCTCAGCTGACGGGAAGCGGAGTTGTCGCCCAGAATGCTCGAATCGATGTGCAGCAGTTTCATTGTGGAATCTCCTGGAAAGAATCGCCGGTGGCGACGGAATGGAGACAATCCTACCTACGAAACCAATAGCTGATTAGACCGCAACAATGCGATAGTTTGTCCCACTGATAGAACAGTTGGATTTCCCACATGCAAGACCTCAACGATCTCTACTATTTCGCCAAAGTGATCGAGGCCGGCGGATTCGCCGCTGCCGGCCGTTTGCTGGGCATTCCCAAGTCGCGGTTGTCACGGCGGATTGCCGAACTGGAAGAACGCCTCGGCGCGCGTTTGCTGCAACGCACCACCCGCCAGCTGAAGCTGACTGCGGTTGGCGAACGCTATTTGCGTCACTGTCAGGCGATGCTGCTGGAAGCGGAAATGGCCGACGAGACAGTGGCCAGCATGTCCAGCGAGCCCCGTGGACGCCTGCGGGTATCGAGCCCGACGGGGCTTGCCCATGAAATGCTGCCAGTGGTGATCAGCAACTTCCTGGGCAAATATCCTCAGGTGCAACTGGAAGTCACTCTGATCAATCGCCGGGTCGATCTGATCACCGAAGGCATCGACGTGGCCCTGCGCGTACGCGAACACGGCGACGAAGAGCCGATGCTGGTGACCCGCCGTCTGCGCCAGGCACAGATGGTGGTAGTCGCGAGCCCTTCCTTTATACAGGGCGTGGAAATCAACCATCCGCAGGACTTGAAAACCCTGCCTGTGCTCGGCGCGCTGGAAGCCGATCGCATGGTGCATGTGCGCTTGCTCGATCAGCACGGCAAGAGTTGCGATCTGGCGCTGGAGGCCCGGCTGGGCATCGACGATTTCATCGTGCGCAAGGCTTGCGTGCTCGCGGGCCAGGGCTTCACCCTGCTGCCGATGATGTATTGCGAAACGGAGCTGAACAACGGCACGCTGGTGCAGTTGCTGCCGGATTGGTCATTGCCCGGCGGCTGGTTGCAGGCGGTGTATCCGCACCGGCGCGGGGTGATGCCGGCGGTGCGTGCGTGGATCGATCATCTGGTTGAATCGTTCAATGCCTGTGGAGAACGGCTGTTATGAAACAAGGAAAGATGAGCGAAGCGGACGTCGCGGAATTTTGCCTGGCATTGCCCGGTGCTCAAGAAGACTACAAGTGGGGCGGCGTGCGGGTGTTTTCGATTGCCGGCAACAAGATGTTCGCCTTGCAGGGGCTGCGGGGCGAGTCGCTGGCGTTCAAGGTCGACAAGGATCTGTTTCTCGGTCATTGCGACCGGCCGGGCATTCACCCGGCGCCGTATCTGGCGCGGGCGCAGTGGATCATCATGCACCCGCCCTACCCCTTGGGCGCCGAGGAACTGCGAGGGTTGCTGCAACGTTCTCACCAGTTGGTGGTGAGCAAGCTGCCGAAGAAAACCCAGGTGGGTTTGCTGCTGCCCTAACCCAACGCCAACAGGTTCGAACCGAGGAACAGCTGATCGATCCAGAACACCTGGTGCAGCGCGACGATCACCCAGAACAGAATCTGAAACGAGACCTTGCGCGTCTTGTGACGGAAGACTTGCTGGGCGATCAACGCGCCCGGCCAGCCTCCTGCCAGTTCCACAGCGTGCAGGACGTTCTCCGGAGTGCGCCAGGCCTCGGCGCGGGCCTTGCGCTTGTCGGCCCAGTACAGGAAAAACGCCAGCACGCTGACAACTCCGTAGGCCGCCAACGGCACCCGCGAGATCCCGCGCAGCCACATCGACAGCGAGCCGAACAGCGGCAACGCACAGACGATCAGCAACACGATCAGCTTCAATTTCAAATGCTGGATGCTGCCCCCGGAGTGACCGCGATCCGGGCGGCGTGCACGGGAATCACTCATGCCTTGGCCGCCGCCCAGTCCACCCAGCCAAACTGCCAGGTCGCCAGAATCAAAAGACCGAAAACGATCCGGTACCAGGCGAATGCCGCGTAGCTGTGGCTGGCGATGAACTTCAGCAAGCCGCGCACCGCGATCATGGCGAAAACGAATGCGGTGACAAAACCGATGGCAAACACCGGGAAGTCCGCTGGCACGAACAGAGCACGGTACTTGTAGCCTGAATAGACTGCTGCACCGACCATGGTCGGCATCGCCAGGAAAAACGAAAACTCGGTGGCGGTCTTGCGCGACAGACCGAACAACAGGCCGCCAATGATCGTCGAGCCGGAGCGCGAGGTGCCCGGAATCATCGCCAGACACTGGGCAAAACCGACCTTCAGCGCATCTTTCCAGGTGATTTCATCCACCGTCTCCGCATGCACCTCATGCTGCCGGCGCTCGGCCCACAACATGATGACGCCGCCCACCACCAGCGCCGTCGCCACGGTGATCGGGTTGAACAGGTACTTGTGAATCAGATCGGCAAAGATCACGCCCAGCACTACGGCGGGCAAGAAGGCGATCAGCAGATTGGCGGTAAAGCGTCGCGCACTCGGCTGGGTCGGCAAACCGATGACCACGTCGAGAATCTTGCGGCGAAACTCCCAGACCACCGCGAGGATCGCGCCGAGCTGAATGATGATGTTGAACGCCATGGCGCGTTCGCCGCCGAAATTGAGCAGGTCGGCGACAATGATCTGGTGTCCGGTACTGGAAATGGGCAAAAACTCCGTCAGCCCTTCTACAACTCCAAGAATCAGTGCCTGCAAGGCGGTCCAAAGATCCATCAATCCCCCAGAGAGCGATGCACGGCGGCATGCCCCGATAATATTTTTTTACGTTCACTGCGTTCAGCGTAGCGGGTTGTTGCTGTACCGATTCCGCGCGCAAAGGATCCACACAAAACGGTCAAAATTCCGTGAAATGACAACTTGGGTTCAGGTTTTCACGCGCGGGGCCGAAATCCTATCAGACAAGCCGTAATAGCGCTGCCGCGTTCTACGACTTGGGTCGCGTATGCCCGGCCACTGAAACGTGGTTGGATGCTGGCGGTGATTTATTACAAGAAAAAGAAACCGGAGTGACAGCGTTATGAACAGCTTGCGCAGTGTGTCGATCAGCCGACGCTTGTGGCTCATCTTGATTGTGGCGGTGGTCATGCTGCTGACCTTGGGTCTGTTGATGCTCAAGCAGATCCACGATGACCTGTATCACGCCAAGGCCCAGAAAACCCAGCATGTGGTGCAGACCGCCAGCGGCTTGCTGACCTATTACCAAGGCCTGGAAGCGGCCGGAACCCTGACCCGCGACGCCGCCCAGAAGCAGGCACTGACCGCCATTCGCGGCCTGCGTTACGATCAGAACGATTACTTCTGGATCAACGACCTCACGCCTGTGATGGTCATGCACCCGACCAATCCCAAGCTTGAAGGCCAGAACCTCTCGGCGATCCGCGACCCGGACGGTTTTGCGGTGTTCAACGAGATGGTAGCCATCGCCAAATCCAAGGGCGCCGGCATGGTCGACTACCGTTGGCCGAAACCCGGCGCCAGCGAGCCGGTGGCCAAGACCTCCTACGTGAAACTGTTCGAGCCATGGGGCTGGGTGCTGGGCTCCGGCGTATACGTCGACGATGTGCAGGCCGAGTTTCAGGGCCAGGTGATCAAGGCTTCCGTCGTAGGCCTGGCCATCGCGCTGATCATGGGCGTGCTGGTGATCCTGATTGCCCGCAGCATCGTCCGCCCCTTGCAGGAAACCGTGAACGCCATGGCCAACATCGCCAGCGGCGAAAGCGACCTGACCCGCAGCCTCGACACCCACGGCCAGGACGAAGTCACACAACTGGCCCATCACTTCAACGCCTTCACCGCCAAGCTGCGCCGGGTAATCGGCGATTTGCAGGTGTCGGCCAGTGCGCTGGGCCAGTCCTCGACTGAACTGGGCAACGACGCGAGCCAGGCTCAGCAGCGCAGCCAGCAGCAGTCGCAGCAGATGGAACTGGTGGCGACCGCCATCAACGAAGTCACTTACGGCGTGCAGGATGTGGCGAAGAACGCCGAGCATGCCGCTAATGAAATGCGCGATGCCGAGGCTCAGGCGCAACAGGGCCAGATCAATATCGACGGCAGCCTGCAACAGATCGACAAGTTGTCCGGCACCATCGATCAGGCCGTTGAGGTCATTCGCACCCTGGCGACCGAAAGCACGCAGATCGGCAGCGTCCTTGAGGTAATCCGCTCGATCGCCGAACAGACCAACCTGCTGGCACTTAACGCCGCCATCGAAGCCGCCCGCGCCGGCGAACAGGGGCGTGGTTTTGCGGTGGTGGCCGATGAAGTTCGTTTGCTGGCACAACGCACGCAGAAATCCACGGCGGAAATCCAGTCGATGATCGAGCGTCTGCAGAACCATTCCGAGGCCGCGGTGAAGGTTATCGGCGACAGCAGCAAAGCGTCGCAACTGACCATCGAGCAAGCCGGACTGGCCGGTGCAAGCCTCAATGCCATCGGCCAGGCGCTGCGTAACCTCAATGGCCTGAACGCTTCGATCGCCAGTGCGACCCTGCAACAGGCGCATGTGGTCGAGGACATCAACCAGAACGTCACCCAGGCGGCGGGCCTTTCACACAGCACGGCGCTGGCGGCTGAACAATCGAGCGCGGCCAGCGTACGACTGGGCCAACTGAGCGAACAGTTGAACGGACTGCTGCGCCAGTTCCGCGTCTGACGATGTTGCCCTGTGGGAGGCTCACTCCCACAGGTTTTTGGGTACAATCCGCCCCCTCTTTTACTCCCTCCAAGGATCTTGCATGTCCGGGCTTGAACTGTTTGCCGCCGCCCTCGGTGTGATCGCCGTCTGGCTGACGGTCAAACAGAATCCCTGGTGCTGGCCGATCGGGCTGGTCATGGTGCTGCTCTACAGTTGGGTCTTCTTCGAGGTGAAATTGTATTCGGACATGTTGCTGCAGGTGGTTTACGCCGCCCTGCAAGTCTACGGCTGGTGGCAATGGACCCGGGCCGGGACGATGCATGACGGCCGTCAGGTCAGCCGGCTCGACAACCTTTCGACTCTCAAAGGCTTGGCCATTGGTGCCGTCGGCAGTCTGCTGCTGGGTGCGGCCATGGCGCACTGGACCGATGCCGCGCAACCCTGGCTCGACGCCGCACTGACCGGTTTCAGCCTTGTCGCGCAGTTCTGGATGGCCCACAAGCGCCTGCAATGCTGGGCATTGTGGTTCGTGCTGGACGTGATCTTCGTCGGCCTGTTCCTTTATAAGGCGCTTTACCTCACCGCTGCGTTGTACACCTTGTTTACCCTGATCGCGGTGCTGGGCTGGCGGGAATGGCGCGCCGATCCGGCGTTGCGCACATGAAAGTCGTGGTCCTCACCGGCCCGGAGTCCAGCGGCAAGAGCTGGCTGGCGGCCGGGCTTCAGCAACAGTTCGGCGGCCTGCGCGTGGACGAATACGTGCGCTGGTTCATCGAACAGAATCCACGGGACACCTGCCTCGCCGATATTCCCGAGATTGCTCGTGGCCAATTGCAATGGGAAGACGAGGCGCGAGCGCAACTACCGGCTCTGCTGATCCTCGACACGCACCTGTTGAGCAACATGCTGTGGAGTCAGACGCTGTTCGGCGACTGCCCGGCCTGGCTGGAAACAGAGCTTTTGGCCCGTCATTACGACCTGCACCTGCTGCTCTCCCCGGAGCAGATCGACTGGACCGACGATGGCCAACGCTGCCAGCCGGAGCTGAGCCAACGGCGGGCGTTCTACCACGCCACCAAGGCCTGGCTGGAGCAACATCATCAACCGGTCCGGATCATTCAGGGCGACTGGGCCGCACGACAGACTCAAGCCTTCGACGCCGTTCGAACCTTGCTGGAGGGATGACCCGTTTCCCGGGGCGGTTTCCCCTGTTCCGGGGCTAAAGTGTCCGATCCTGAAACACTTCCATAGGTGCAAAGTGCCCGTCTCAAGGGCATTCATCGCTTTGTCACCCGACTTGTTACACCTGTGAAACACATGCTCGCAAACCCTTGTTCCAGAGCTTTGCAACGACTATAGCCAGCTGCATCGACAGGGGGCTGTTTCAATCGTGAAACAGCTTTTGTATCAAGGCTGCACGCCATCCGTCCAACTCATTGAAATCCATGAATATTTAAAAAGCGGCACAGCTTTCGCTCTCTCCTTCACAACGCTGACTAGGGCCAGCCCACTGAAGAAGGAATTGCCGCCGTGGGAAACATCAACAAAGCCTTCACTTGCCTTCTGCTGATCGGATCAGCAGCCAGCACATTCCTCAGTTTCAACGTTCAGGCCGAAGGCAATGGCGTGATCGTGCTCAATCGCGACGTCCAACCCATTCCCATCGGACGCAGCGCTCCCGGCAAAGACCCCTACCCGACCACAGTGAATGCCAACCCTTCCGGTCGCATCGACCAGGCCATGACCAGCACCGAACTCAGCGACGGTGAATTTGCAAGTGTAGCCAGTGGCGCATCCATCCGCGGAAACATGGCCGTAGGGTCCAGCCTGCCCGGCACCAACGTCTTGACCAATCCAAACGGTCTGCCCGGCATGGGAGCCGGTCATGGCGGCGGTAGCGGTGGCACGATTTCCAACACCATCAACCGCTCCCTCAGCACCGGTCTGGCTCCGCTGACCCGCATGGCCGGAGGCCAATAAGATGAATCGTTCCCTGCTCCTGCTTGCTCTGCTCGGCTGCACCAGCGTCATGGCCGACCCAAGCGCCGTGGACAGCGCCAACATTCAGAATTCCGGCGTGCAGTACAACGGCAACTTCAACGTCAACCAGGCCGCCGGCGATCAACAGCAACAGACCAACGTGAAGTCGATTGCCATCGGCACGTCGGCCAGCGCAACCACCACCATTCACCAGAAACTCGATACCCCCGCCGACCGCTCGATCAACGCGAGCTCCACCATCGGCGGTACCTCATTCAGTAACGGCAACGGTGCACTGGGCGTTAACCAGGGTTCCGGGGCCAACAACCAGATGGCCAACGCCATGCGCATCAGCATCAGTGCTGCGCCGCAGAGCGTTGACGATAGCGCCCTTTCGCAACAGAACGTGGCGTTGTTACCGAGCTCAGGAGCAACTGGTACCCCCGGCAGTCGCCAGGTCACGACAAGTGATCAGGCCTTCACCGGCAGTCGCGGGGTAATCCAGGTGAACCAGAGTGCCGGGGTGGGGAACCGAATGGCTAACACCCTGAGCATCCGGGTCGCTGACTGACCCAAACAAAAAGCAGTGCAATTAGAAAGTACCAACACTTAACCAACTAATAAGCACGACGGAGAAACACCATGAAACCTACAATGGCTCTCAAACCACTGGTTTTCGCACTCGCAGCAGTGATGGCAATCGCAGCACAGGCAGGCGGTCGTGATGAAAATCACGGTCATGGTCATGATCACGGTCCAAAAGGCCCAACCCTGGAAGAACTGCTGCAAATCGGCGCAGGCGCCGGTGCCGCAGTGCTTGATGTGCAAAACAACAGCGGCAACACCGTGTTGAACCAGGGCACTCAAAACAACGCCAACGTCAGTGGCTCGCTCAACGGCGCCAACGGCAATATCGGCGCCAACAACGTGGCTGGCGACGGCAACCAACAAGACAACGCCGCTGCTCTGGCAACCGCTGATGAAAGCTTCATCTTCGGCTCCGCTGTATCTGCCTCCAGCGCAACTCAAGTCAACACCAACAACGGTGTTGCCAACTACTCCAGCACTGCCAACGCCAGCCTGAACAACGTCGGCAACAGCGGCTCGGGTAACATCGGCGTGAACAACGCCGCCGGCAACTTCAACCAACAGAAAAACAACCTGGCAATCGCTGTGTCCGGTGGTCGTGTAGCGCAAGCCGCTGCCGCCGCCAACCAAAGCACCACCGGTCTGCAAGTCGGCAACAACGGCACCCAGACCTACAAAAAAGATACCCTTACTGGCACATTCACCGCAGGCGGCGCATTCGTGGCCGCAGGCACCGCAACCACCAAAGACGATGATCACGGCCATGGTGGTTATGGTGGTGGCTACGGCAACAATGACCGTGGCCACGGTGGTAACGGCGGCAAAGATCAGAAATCTGATTTCGTTGCCGTGGGTGTCTTCGGCCTGGCTGGTGTGACCACTCAACAAGTGATGACCCCAGACGGCTGGAAAAACCCTGTCACCAACAACGCCAACATGACCAACGTGGGCAACAACTGGTCCGGCAACGGTGGCTTCAACAACGCAGCCGGCGTTGGCAACCAACAAAGCAACTCGCTGTCCATCGCCGCAGGTTGCAAAGCCTGCATGTAATCGCGATCGAAACGAAAGCCCCGGAAACGGGGCTTTTCCTCAGTCCGCATAGGCGTATCGATCATGCGTAAGACGACCCTCCTCGCTCTGCTCTGCCTCTCTGGCCTGGCCCAGGCCGCCCAGATGCCCGTGGCTGCCCTGCCGGGTGGCACGCTCATCTACAAGAACGTGCAGAGCATTCGTGAGCGCAAGTTTTCCGACATCGTCGAACAAAAAACCGATTTCAGCTGCGGCGCCGCCGCACTGGCGACGGTACTGCGCCAGGCCTATTGGCTCGACGTCGATGAAGAGCACATCATCAAAGGCATGCTGGTCAATTCCGACCAGGACCTTGTCCGTACGCAAGGTTTCTCCATGCTGGACATGAAGCGCTACATAGAAAGCATCGGCATGCGTGCCAGGGGCTACAAGATCCCACCGGAAAAACTCGACGCGGTCACTATCCCGGTGGTGGTACTGATGGAAATTCGCGGCTACAAGCATTTCGTCGTGCTGCAGCGAGCGGACAAGGATTGGGTTTACATCGGAGACCCGGTTCTCGGCCATAAGCGCTACAAACATGATGACTTTGTCAAAGGTTGGAACGGCATTGTCTTTGCCATCGTCGGCCCCGGATACGACAAGACCAATGCATTACGCAGTCCTCCGGCACCGCTGACCGCCAAGAACAAGCTGGATAACTTCAACCCCGTCAAAGATGCTGAGTTGATGGACTTCGGGTTCATACAGAGCGACTTCTTTTAATCGCCGATTATAAAGAATGGGGCTGGATGTCCCGGGAGCAGCAGATGAAAACCTCATACTGGCTGGCCGCTGCCTGCCTGGCAGCGAGTGCGTCAGGCTATGCCAATGCAGGATTCAAACCCATCGAAATCCAGGATTCGGAGCTGTCACAGCTTCGCGGTCGCTACGTAATGCCGGGGCGAATCATCAGCTTCGGTATTGTCATGAGCAGTACCTGGCGCAACGCCAGCGGTGATCTGATCGGGGCCTCGACCTCGATGCAATTGCAGGCTGCAACGGTAAAACCTGAATTCTATGTCTCGACCATCAAGCAAACGGGCAACGGTACTACCCCCGAAACGGGCACCGGCTCAATCGTGGGTGGCGCGGGACTCAACAGTTCTCAAGGCGTGACGCAAAGCGTTCGCGCCGCCGGCGACGGCAATACGGCCTACAACAACGTTGCAGTCAACGTTTCGGAAGCCAACCAGGCCCCGGCGCTGGTACCGACCCAAGGGCAAGCCTTGATGGCCGGACAAACGATTTCCGGCAGTAACGCGGCCGGCAGCGTGGCGGTTTCGGCCACCAGCGGTGGCGTCCAGATGGCCATCCAGGCCGCAGGCAATCAGGGCACAGCCCTGCAACAAGTGGCTCAAGGAGGCCTGCTGCAGAACACCCGCTTGCTCGGTAACGCAAACGTCGTCAACAACCTGACAACACTCAACGTAGTCCTCAGCAACAACGGTATGAGCGCCGGCGCACTGGACTGCAATCTCTCTCAACTAAGAGCACTACGCAATATTGGATATTGAACTACGCTGAGTCTCGATCATTGGGCTTAAAGGGACGGCTTATTCATGTATCGATCAGTATCACTGCGTGCCGCTGTATGTTTGAGTACTCTTCTACCCGCGGCGATGCTGCAAGCAGCACCCGATGCGGACGTCGAGACCCTGAAACAGGAACTTCTGGAGCTGAAGCAACGATACGAAGTACAACAAAAAGCCCTGGCGGTCCTCGAACAACGAGTCCGCCAGGTCGAAGATCAACCCGCTTCACCACCACCAAAACGTCTGGCCAAGTCGCCAGCGGACATGAAAGGCAATCCAAAAGTGGCCACCGGAACCGGGGCCGCAGCAGCGTCGGGGGGCGCCGCCGGGGGGGCCGGGGCTTCCTACGGTCAGTCGCTTGCCGACGATTCGCAACCTGCACAGAGTGTGTCCAACCTGTACGACGAGGCCAGCGGCTTCTTCGGCGGGGGCAAGTTCAGCTTCGAAACCGGCATCACCTATTCGCGTTATGACACGCGCCAGCTGATTCTCAACGGTTTCCTGGCACTGGACTCGATCTTCCTGGGCAACATCAACCTCGACCGGATCAAGGCCGACACCTGGACCCTCGACCTGACGGGCCGCTATAACTTCGATAACCGCTGGCAGTTCGACGTGAACGTGCCGGTCGTGTATCGCGATTCGACTTATCAGTCGGGCGGCGGCAACCAGGGCGCGGCCAACGTGACCACCGAACAGGATGTCACCCGGGATCCAACCATTGGCGACGTCAACTTCGGTATCGCCTACAAGTTCCTGGACGAGTCGGTGAACACGCCGGATGCGGTGGTCACCCTGCGCGTCAAGGCACCAACCGGCAAAGACCCGTTCGGTATCAAACTGCGCCAGACCGATGCCAACACCAACCTGTTCGTGCCTGACACCCTGCCGACCGGCAACGGCGTCTGGTCGATCACCCCGGGCGTTTCGCTGGTCAAGACGTTTGATCCGGCCGTGCTGTTCGGCAGTTTGTCCTACACCCACAACCTGGAGGAATCGTTTGACGACATCAGCTCCACGGTCAACCAGAAAACACCGGGCAAGGTCCGTATCGGCGACAGCTTCCAGATCGGCGCAGGCATAGCCTTCGCACTGAACGAAAAAATGAGTATGTCGTTCTCGGTCTCTGACCTTGTACAACGCAAGAGCAAGCTGAAACAGGATGGCGGGGATTGGCAATCGGTGGTGTCCAGTGACGCCAACGCCGGTTACTTCAACGTCGGCATGACCATTGCGGCCACCGACAACCTGACCATCGTGCCCAACCTGTCCATCGGCATGACCGACGATGCCCCGGACTTTTCCTTCAGCCTGAAATTCCCGTACTACTTCTAACCCGCTCCACCATGAACGCAACATCATAAAAAGGCCCGCTGCGACTTGCATCGCAGCGGGCCTTTTCAGCTTCTTGCCAGAAGAAGCACCGCGCCCTAGCGGATCTGGTGTTTATGCAACAAGCGGTAAAAAGTCGGCCTCGAAACCCCCAGTACTTTGGCAGCAACGCTGAGGTTGTCGCTGTGCCGGTTCAACACATCGCACAACGCCTGGCGCTCGGCCCGGGTCTTGTAGTCTTCGAGTGTGCCCATGGGTGTGGCAATTGACTGCTGACTGATCAATCCCAGGTCTCGTGCCTCGATCTGCCGTCCCTCGGCCAGCACCAACCCCCGGCGAACACGGTTGGCCAGTTCACGGACATTGCCGGGCCAGTCGTGCTTACCCATGGCGATCAGCGCGTCCTCACTGAAGCTGCGAGGACGTCGGCCGGTTTCGTGACTGTAGAAATGGGAAAAATGGTTGGCCAGCATCGACAGATCGCCATGTCGCTCTCGCAATGGCGCGGTCACGACTTGCAGCACATTGAGCCGGTAGTACAAATCTTCGCGGAAGCGCTTCTTCTCGATCGCGGCTTCAAGGTCGACGTGGGTCGCCGCCAACACCCGGACATCCACCGGGATCGGTTGGCTGCCACCGACCCGTTCAATGTGCTTTTCCTGGAGGAAACGCAGCAGATTGGCTTGCAATTCCAGCGGCAGATCACCTATTTCGTCCAGAAACAGGGTGCCGCCGTTAGCCGCCTCGATGCGTCCGACCTTGCGTTGATGAGCACCGGTGAACGCACCTTTTTCGTGGCCGAACAGCTCGGACTGGATCAGATGCTCGGGAATCGCCCCGCAATTGATCGCCACGAACGGCTTGCTGTGCCGTTGCGATTGTCGATGCAGGGTGCGGGCGACCAGTTCTTTACCAGTACCGCTTTCGCCGCGAATCAGTACCGGCGACTCGGTGGGCGCCAGTTTGCTCAGCAGCTTGCGCAGTTCGCGGATCGGTTTGCTGTCACCGAGCAGCTCGTGCTCCGGCTGGTCCACATGGACATTGCCCTGGCCACGCAGGCGCGCCATGCCGAACGCCCGGCCGAGGGTGACCTGCACCCGCGACACGTCAAACGGCAAGGTATGAAAGTCGAAAAACCATTCGCAGACAAAGTCTCCGACGTTCTGCAGTCGCAACACTTCCTGATTCAGCACGGCGATCCACTCGGTGCCGCTACGGCTGATCAGCTCCTTGACCGCCTCGGGACGTTCCAGGTGAAAAGGTTGCAAGCGCAGCAGGCCGACATCGCAACTTCGATCTGCGGCATTTTCCAGGCTGCAACTGTCGACATCCCAGCCTACGGCGCGTAAACCGGGCAATAATCGATGGCAGTCGTCACAAGGGTCGACGACCAATAAACGTCGTAACGCAGGCGCTTCACTCATGACTGTTCCTTGGCGCCAAATTATAGGAAATGATTGTAAAAACAGTCATTTGGCAGACCTGGCTGTAACATTAGCAAGAATTTGACGGCGCCTTGTATCGATTGCTTATAGGTGTACCAGGGAAGTAGTTATAAGAACCTTCTTTATTAGTTAGCTATCGACTTGAATCTTTCACCAGGCTTTCAACATCTGCCGGAATACTGACTGTATGAAAGAAAGTCGAAATTTCTTCAAATCCGGTGTGACCTGCCAGCGGGTTGCGTGCATCAGTACAAGTAACTCGCCGAACGGTAAGCCCAACCGACGGCACATCACTTGATTGGGCACTATAGAGAGAAGACCCCATGACCGCCCCGCTCCGTATCAACGAAGCTCTTTTGATTGCCAACCGCGCATTTAAACCTTTCCAGTGCGTGGCCTGGGCCCCACAAGACGGCAATGGCGAACTCAGCCTGACCGTGATTGACCGTACCAACTCGCAGATTGGCCGCACCCGTATTCCAAGCAGCGCCTATTCCGATCCAGCTCAACTTGAATACCTGTTGCAACAGGCTCGCGCTGAACTGAGCGACGAAGGTTATGCACTGCAGTCCTGGTCGATGCCGCACTGATACGAGGGCGATGCGGATGGCTTTCGAGTCGTCCGCCCTTTTCTGTTAGTTGCTGAATCTTTTTAAACTTCAGCCTGTTTGCACAACTTCCCCAAATCCTTTCGCGCCTGAATGCTTGGCAGGCTTGCGACTGGTTCCAAAAGACACTGTTCTGGCACAGTACGACCCTCCACCTGTTAGTTCTGTCAGTTGTACTTGCGCGTATACAGGGATTGAATGTTTCGCTCATGCAGTTATCGACCCGGCTCCCGGATATCGGTCAACTTGCAAGGAGAAGCATGCATGTCAACCCAGACCGCTATTGCGCTCCCGACGCTAGCGAATGACGCCGGACAACTCGACAAGACGTTTGCCAACAACGGCGTGGCCCAGGTTTATTTTGCCGGCTGCACGTCCAGCCTGACCCAACATGTGGCAACCGATCCGCAAGGTCGCATCCTGATCGCAGCCAAGGTCGGCACGCCTCAAGGCAGCCGATTCGCCCTGGCCCGCCTGCTCAGGGACGGCTCGGCAGATCTTGGTTTCGGCTTTCAAGGCAGCGTGATCGGCCAGTTCTCCCCCGGTTTCGAGGCCACAGGCAGCAAGGTTCAGGTATTGCCTGACGGGCGAATCCTGCTCGCAGGGCTGCATTACGAATCCGAACATCGCACCCTGCCCGCCCTGGCGCTGTTCGATGCGCACGGTCAGCCGGCCCCGGAGTTCGGCGAAAACGGCCGAAAAATCGTGCGTTTGCCCGGCGAGCTGTCCATGGGCACCCGCGATACCTGGCTCCCGCCAGGCGTTCCGGGGGCAGAAGCCTGCGATTTCGCCGTCCAGAATGATGGACATATTCTGTTGATTGCCAACCACCACTGCTCATTGGCCGATCACGTCGGCATGCTGATCCGTGTCACACCCGATGGTGACCTGGACAAAACCTTCAATGGCCGAGGTTTTGTGATGGTCCGGCACCTGCTGCTCAACACCTGGCTGGGTGGTTTGTTGCTGCAAGAGGACGGAAGAATTGTGGTGGCCGGCGCGATCGGCTTTCCCCAGGAAGGCCTGCTCGCACGTTACCTGCCGGACGGACAGCTCGACGAACGCTTTGCACTGGACGGTTTCCTGGCCTTCAACGCTCAGGGGCACAGCGCGCTGGTCAGTCAGGTCATCGAATCCTCGGAGCGTTTGCACTGCTTCGGCAGCAGCCGCGACCCGATCAGGGGCATGGCACTGTCAATCCACAGCAATGGTCGCCCCGACCTGCACTGCAATAACGGTCAGCCCACCCTATTGGACATCGGCCCCAGTGGCTGCCAGTGGAGCGCCGCGCAACGCATGTCGGACGGCCGGCTGATTGCGGCGGGCGCGACGATTGGCGGGGTCGAGGCCGATTTCATCGTCGCCCGCTATCTGGTCGACGGTCGTCTCGACCCAGTCTTCGGCGCAGGTCGCGGCTGGTTGCGTACGCGCCTGGGCCGCAGCCTCGACACTGCCACCTCGCTGGCGGTGGAACCGGAAGGCGGAATCCTGGTCGGCGGTTATTCACTGGATGGTAACTACCGTGCAGTGGTGGTGCGCTATCTGAATCCATAAACAGAAACTTCCCACACTTGATCTTGCTCGACGCTTACGGCAACTTGCGCGCTTCTTAAAGCAAGGAGCAACCGATGTCCGGTTCGATGGTCCAGGCGTTCGCGCACAACTTTCTAGGGCATTCGCCCCGCTGGTACAAGGCGTGCATCGTCGGGTTCCTGATTCTCAATGCCCTGGTGCTGTGGTCCGCAGGCCCTGTCGCCGCCGGCTGGCTGTTGGTGATCGAATTCATTTTCACCCTGGCGATGGCGCTCAAGTGCTACCCGCTGATGCCCGGCGGTCTGCTGCTGATCGAAGCCCTGTTGTTGAAGATGACCACACCCCAGGCGCTGTACGAAGAGTTGCAGCACAACTTCCCGGTGATTCTGCTGTTGATGTTCATGGTCGCCGGCATCTATTTCATGAAGGACCTGCTGCTGTTCCTGTTCTCGCGCCTGCTGCTGGGCGTGCGTTCGAAGATGCTGTTGGCGCTGATGTTCTGCTTTTTGTCGGCGTTTCTTTCGGCCTTTCTCGACGCACTGACCGTAACCGCCGTGATCATCAGTGCAGCTGTCGGCTTCTATTCGGTCTACCACCGGGTCGCCTCCGGCAACGATCCACGCCAGGACAGCGAATTCAGCGACGACCAGCACTTGCCCAAGCTGCATCACGAAGATCTGGAACTGTTCCGCGCCTTCCTGCGCAGCCTGCTGATGCATGGCGCCGTCGGAACCGCGCTGGGTGGCGTCTGTACGCTGGTCGGCGAGCCGCAGAACCTGCTGATCGGCCATGAGATGGGCTGGCACTTCGCCGAGTTTTTCCTCAAGGTCGCGCCGGTTTCCCTGCCTGTGCTGATGGCCGGTCTGTTGACCTGCATGCTGCTGGAGAAGCTGCGCTGGTTCGGCTACGGCACCTTGCTGCCGGACAACGTCCGCGCCGTACTCGCCAATTACGCCGCCGAGGACAACGCCGAACGCACCCCGCGTCAACGTGCTGCGCTGTTGGTACAGGGTGCTGCCGCATTGATCCTGATTGCCGGGCTCGCATTTCACATCGCCGAAGTGGGCCTGATCGGCCTGATGGTCATTGTCCTGATCACCGCTTTTACCGGCATCACCGACGAGCATCGTCTGGGCAACGCCTTCAAGGACGCCATGCCGTTCACCGCATTGCTGGTGGTGTTTTTTGCCGTGGTCGCGGTGATCCATGACCAGCAACTGTTCGCGCCGTTGATCCAGTGGGTGCTGGCACTGCCCGCCGAGCAGCAACCGGGGATGCTGTTCATCGCCAACGGCCTGTTGTCGGCCATCAGTGACAACGTGTTCGTGGCAACGATCTACATCACTGAAGTGAAACAGGCGTTCCTGTCCGGGCACATGACTCGTGAACACTTCGAGACGCTGGCGATTGCGATCAACACCGGCACCAACCTGCCGAGCGTGGCGACGCCCAATGGCCAGGCTGCGTTCCTGTTTCTGCTGACTTCGGCGATTGCGCCACTGGTGCGGTTGTCATACGGTCGGATGGTGTGGATGGCATTGCCCTACACCGTAGTGATGGGTTTGCTGGGCTGGTATGCCGTGAGTTACTGGCTGTAGAAACAACAACGGGAGCCCTTGGGCTCCCGTTGTTTTATGCGTAGATCAGCGCGGCAAAATGTATTTGTCGATGGCTTGCGCCACACCGTCCTCGGTGTTCGGCCCGGTCACCACGTCTGCCTGACGCTTCACCGCATCCTCGGCCTGCCCCATGGCAATCGACAGACCGGCGACATGAAACATCGCCGGATCGTTGCCGCCATCGCCAATCGCTACAGTCTGCGCCAACGGCACGCCCAGATGCTCGGCCAGTGTGGCCAGTGCTGCGCCCTTGTTGGCCTCCAGCGCCGTCACGTCCAGATACACCGGCTGCGAACGCGACACCTGTGCCATGCCCTCGACCTTCGCCAGCAACCGCGCCTCCAGTTCGATCAACAGCTCGGTGTTGTTGCTGGTCGCCACGATCTTGTCGATGCGCTCCAGGTACGGCTCGAAACTCTCGACGACCACCGGCGGATAACCGAGGCCATGCTGCTCGCGCGGGACCATCGGCCCGTGCGGATCCTTGAGCAGCCAGTCACCGCCGCTGAACACCCAGATTTCGACATCCGGCTGATCGGCGAACAGCGCCAGTGCCGTCAACGCTGCCGTGGCCGGCAGGTAATGAGCGACCAGAATGCTGCCGTTCGGATTGACGATGGTGCCGCCGTTGAACGCAGCGGTCGGCAGATCGACACCCAGGGCTTCGATCTGTTGCAGCATGGCTTTGGGCGGACGCCCGGTGGCGAGGCTGAACAGAATGCCAGCTTCGCGCAGCGCTCGGACGGCATCGATAGTGCGCTGGCTCAGGCTGTGATCGGGCAGCAACAACGTGCCGTCCATGTCGCTCAGCAGAAAACGGATTGGCTCACTCATCCGAGACCATGCCAGACGCGACCATCGCGAGTCAGCAGATCATCGGCAGCCTGAGGCCCGTCTTCGCCGGCGGCATAACTCTGCACGCTCGCGTCCTGTTGCCAGGCGTCGAGGAACGGCTGCACCGCACGCCAGCCATTCTCGATGTTGTCGGCGCGCTGGAACAGCGTCTGGTCACCGGTCAGGCAGTCGTAGATCAGGGTTTCGTAGCCGGTGGACGGCTGCATTTCGAAGAAATCCTTGTAAGCGAAACCCAGCTCGATATTGGCCATGTTCAGGGCCGGCCCCGGTCGCTTGGCCAGCAGGTCGAACCACATGCCTTCGTTAGGCTGGATCTGGATGCGCAGGTAGGTCGGCTGCAATTCATCGACTTCGGTGTCACGGAACTGCGCATACGGCGCCGGTTTGAAGCAGATGACGATCTCGGTGTCGCGCACGCTCATGCGCTTGCCGGTGCGCAGGTAAAACGGCACGCCAACCCAGCGCCAGTTGTCGATCATCACCTTGAGCGCCACGTAGGTTTCGGTGGTGCTGTCGGGCGAGACGTTGGCTTCTTCGCGATAGCCGGCCAGCGGCTTGCCATCGATTTCGCCAGCGCTGTACTGACCGCGCACCGAGTTGGCCCGCGCCTCTTCGGTGGTCCACGGACGGATCGCGCCGACCACCTTGGCCTTCTCGCCGCGCACCGCATCGGCGCCGAACGCGGCCGGCGGCTCCATCGCCACCATCGCCAGCAACTGGAACAGGTGATTGGGCACCATGTCCCGCAAGGCGCCGGTGTGTTCGTAAAAGCTGCCACGGGTCTCGACGCCGACGGTCTCGGCGGCGGTGATTTGTACGTGGTCGATGTAGTGATTGTTCCAGAACGCTTCAAACAGGCTGTTGGAGAACCGGCTGACCAGAATGTTCTGCACGGTTTCCTTGCCCAGGTAGTGATCGATCCGGTAGATCTGCTTTTCCGACATGACCTTGAGCAGGCAGGCGTTCAACGCCTCGGCGGTCTGCAGGTCGGAGCCGAACGGTTTTTCGATCACCACCCTTCTGAAAGCTTCGGGTGTTTCCTCCAGCAAACCGGCGCTGCCGAGACGGCGCACCACTTCGCTGAAGAAACGCGGTGCGGTGGCCAGGTAGAACACCGCATTGCCGGTGCCGCTGTCGGCGATTTTCGCCGCCAGCGCGGAATAAGTGCTGTCGTCCAGGAAGTCGCCCTGAACGTAGCTGATACCTTTGGCGAGCTTGGCCCACAAGGCCGGATCAAGTATCTGATCGCCCTTGCCGACCTTCGCCGCCACTTCGGTGCGGATGAAGTCCTCGAGCTTTTTGGCGAAGGCTTCATCCGTGATCGCGTTGTGGTCAACGCCGACGATCCGCAGGCCATCATCCAGCAGGCCGTCGCGACTCAGGTTGTACAGCGCCGGCATGAGCAGGCGCTTGACCAGATCACCGTGGGCGCCGAACAGAAACAGCGTGGTCGGTGGCGCGGGTTCTGCCTTGGATTTCCTGCGGATCGTATGGGTCATTTCTTCGCAGTCTCCACGTGGCCGCCGAAGCCGAAGCGCTGGGCCGAGAGGATCTTGTCACCGAAGGTGCCCTGACCACGGGAGCGGTAGCGCGAGAACAGCGAGTTGGACAGCACCGGTACCGGCACCTTTTGTTCCATGGCCGCTTCGATGGTCCATTGACCTTCGCCGCTGTCGGCCACGGAGCCGGAGAAACCGTCGAGTTTCGGGTCGACCGCCAGAGCATCGGCGGTCAGGTCGAGCAGCCAGGACGACACCACGCTGCCACGACGCCAGACTTCGGCGATGTCGGCCACGTTCAGGTCGAAACGCTGGTCCTCCGGCAGAAGCTCGCTGGACTTGGTCTTGAGGATGTCAAAGCCTTCGGCGAAGGCCGCCATCATGCCGTACTCGATACCGTTGTGGATCATCTTGACGAAGTGACCGGCACCGGCGGGACCGGCGTGGATATAGCCGTGCTCGGCGCGGTGGTCATCGGATTTGCGGTCCTTGGTGCGCGGGATGTCGCCCATGCCCGGCGCCAGAGCGGCGAACAGCGGGTCCAGACGCTTAACGGTCTCGGCATCGCCGCCGATCATCATGCAGTAGCCGCGCTCCAGGCCCCACACGCCGCCGGAAGTGCCGACGTCGATGTAGTGCAGGCCTCTCTCTGCCAGCGTTTTCGCCCGGCGGATGTCGTCCTTATAGTTGGTGTTGCCGCCATCGATGATGGTGTCGCCCGCCTCAAGCAGAGTGCTCAGGGTTTCGATGGTGTCTTCGGTCGGTGCGCCGGCCGGCAGCATGACCCACACGGCACGCGGCTTGGCCAGGCCTGCGACCAGGGCAGGAAGATCGGCGACTCCGGTAGAGCCCTCGGCGGCCAGGGTGTCGACAAAGGCGGTATTGCGGTCGTAAACAACGGTGGTGTGACCGTTGAGCATCAGACGCCGTGCAATATTGCCGCCCATGCGGCCCAGTCCAATAATCCCGAGTTGCATGTGCTGATGCTCCTTACTACAAATAAAAGTGTGTCAAAGGTTATAGCCCAACGCTGTCATGGAGGTTAGTCCAGAGCGTCGGTGTGAAGTTTCCGGGCATTGTGCCCGATCCAGACTGATAACGTCGGGAAACGTGCCGAAGACACAACGACCATGAAAAATAAAAAAGTTCCATTCACGAGCAAAAGAAACCAAAATCGGCGCCGATAGCAGGTCAAGGCTCGAAACCGGAGCTGATCTGCAGTTGAGACACGCCATTTGCGAGGTGAGCAATGGGCACAGTACACACAGCAATGCCGCCACAAACCCTGTATGTCACGATCCGTCGCGATGAACTGCGTCAGTTGAAAGACGAACGCGACCAGCTGAAACAGGAACTCGCGCAACTGCGCCTGATGACCCAGAGCCTCCAGCCGCAGCCTCTGCCGGTCGTACAGCGTTCCCCGCACGCCTGATTGCCCGCCTGTTCCGGGAACGGCTGCCCTGCCGTTCCCGACATGATTCGCCCTCCGCCACTTGCCGCAACTCACAAAGTTTTCACATTCGCTTGTTGATACTCCGGCCGATTCTGCCGTGCGTGTCTGCGCGCGGCTTCCGTTCGTCGGTTTTCATGCTCTCGTTTCATGAAGTGCCCCGACGGTGGCAATGGTGACTGAGTTGGAGTGCTGAATGGCATTGTTCAAACGCAGCAAGACTGCTGCGGCAGGTTTTGACTGGGCCGGGCTCATCTGGCTGTTTGTTTTCTTCTGGTACTTCTCCGGTATCACTCAACTGTTGATTCAGCTGACCGGCACTTCCGGCTTCACCGGCTTCCGCCAGGCGTTCGTGATGAGCGCGGTGTGGCTGGCGCCGATGCTGCTGTTCCCCAAACGCACCCGTTTGCTTGCCGCCGTGATCGGCGTGGTGCTGTGGGCCTGCTCGATGGCCAGCCTGGGCTACTTCTTCATTTATCAGCAGGAATTCTCCCAGAGCGTCATCTTCATCATGTTCGAATCGAACGTGTCGGAAGCTGGCGAGTACATGACCCAGTACTTTGCCTGGTGGATGATCCCCGCGTTCCTCGCTCACACCGCGTTCGCCTACTTCCTGTGGACCCGTCTGCGTCCGGTCTACATGCCTCGTGGCCGAGCCTTCGTGGCGGCCATGGCGATTCTGATCGCGGTAGTCGGTTACCCGCTGATCAAACAGACCCAGCGCACCGGCAGCTTCGCCGGCGGTTTCGAGAAGTTCGAAACCCGCATCGAACCGGCCGTGCCTTGGCAGATGGCCGTGGCCTATCACCGCTACCTCGAAACCCTGGGCGAAATGCAGGGCATGCTCGACAGCGCGAGCAAGATCCCGCCGCTGCACAACCTCAAGGACGCCGGCGCCAATCAGCCTGCGACCCTGGTGCTGGTGATCGGCGAGTCGACCAACCGTCAGCGCATGAGCCTCTATGGCTATCAGCGCAAGACCACGCCGGAACTGGACAAGCTCAAGGATCAACTCTCGATCTTCGATAACGTCGTCACCCCGCGCCCGTACACCATCGAGGCGCTGCAACAGGTGTTGACCTTCGCTGACGAAGAGAACCCGGATCTTTACCTGTCCACGCCGTCGCTGGTCAGCATGATGAAACAGGCCGGCTACAAGACGTTCTGGATCACCAACCAACAGACCATGACCAAACGCAATACCATGCTCACGACCTTCTCCGAACAGGCCGACGAGCAGGTGTACCTGAACAACAACCGCAATCAGAACGCCGCGCAATACGACGGCGACGTGATCGAACCGTTCAACAAGGCCCTGACCGATCCGGCACCGCGCAAGCTGATCGTCGTGCATCTGCTCGGTACGCACATGAGCTACCAGTATCGTTATCCGCCGACCTTCGACAAGTTCCAGGATCGCGATGGCGTGCCGGCCGGTGTGCGTGACGACCAGGTACCCACCTACAACAGCTATGACAACGCGGTGCTCTACAACGACTTCGTGGTCTCGAGCCTGATCAAGGACTACGCCAAGTCCGATCCGAACGGCTTTTTGCTGTACCTCTCCGACCACGGTGAAGACGTGTTCGATTCGGCGGGCCACACCACCCTGGGCCGTAACGAAAACAAACCGACCGCGCCGATGTACACCATTCCGTTCATGGCGTGGGCGTCGCCGAAGTGGCGTGAAAACCACGACTGGAGTTTCGCCGCAGACTTGAGCCGGCCTTACAGCAGCGCGCACCTGATCCATACCTGGGCGGACCTGGCCGGCTTGAGCTTCGATGAGCTGGACCGCAGCAAAAGCATCGTCAGCGACAGCTTCAAGCCGCGTCCGTTGTTGATCGGCAACCCTTACGAACGCGAACAACGGGCACTGATCGACTTCAGTCTGATGAAGCCGAAAAAGCCCGACGAAGCGCCTAAGGAAGTCGTCAAGCAGTAACCTGGAAAGGGCCGGAAACGGCCCTTTTTTCATGCTGTCGCAACACCTAGAAATGACAATATTTCTCGTTTGTCACTAAATCGCACTCCCCCTCTTCGTCTTTGAACCAAAGGAATTTTTCCCTCGAAGACAAGGAGTCGGCTGCGATGTTCGCGCCCATCACCCGTTCCATGACCCTCACCCTGGGCCTGTGCAGTGCTGCATTGAGCCCTGATCTGCTGGCTGAAACCGACAGTGAAAAGCAGCCTGAGCCCGGCGTTCCGGCACTTGAACTGGCCTCAACCAACGTCACTGCCCAAGGCCTGGGTTCCACGACCGAAGACACGGCGTCCTACACCACCGGCGCCATGAGCACAGCGACGCGGTTGAACCTGTCGATCAAGGAAACCCCGCAATCGGTGTCCGTGGTGACCCGCCGGCAGATGGATGATTTCAAGCTCGGTACATTGTCCGAGGCCATGAGCCAGACCACGGGCGTTGTGGTCCAGCATTACGACTCCGACCGGGTCAACTATTCGTCTCGCGGCTACTCGATCAACAACTTCCAGATCGACGGGATGCTCAACACTTTCAGCCGGATGAAATCCGATTCCGACACGATCATCTATGACCGCATCGAAGTGGTACGGGGCGCCACCGGCCTGACTACCGGCGCGGGCGATCCCTCGGCCACCATCAACATGGTCCGCAAGCGCCCCACTGCGCAGTTGCAGGCGCTGGCCGGGGTCAGCGGCGGCAGCTACGACGATTACTACAGCTACGTGGACGTGGGCGGCCCGCTTGCTTTCGACGGCCGTTTGCGCGGACGCAGCGTGCTGGCGTATCGCGACAGCCAGTCGTTTCGTGACCACTACGCGCTGCAACGGGAAGTCGGTTACGGCATCCTCGAAGGCGACCTGACGGACTCGACCGTGCTGGCGGTCGGCTACGACTATCAGGACAAACAAGTGCAGGGGAGCTCCTGGGGTACCGTGCCGTACTGGAACGCCGACGGTGGCAAGGCAGGCCTGGGCCGCTCGACCAACATGGCGACGTCGTGGAGTTCCTGGCCGATCAAGGACAAGACCGCCTTCGCCACCCTCGACCAGGCACTGGCGGGCGGCTGGCACTTGAAAGCGGCCTACACCCATCGCCAAAGCGGAAATACATGGGCGATATCGCCAAATTCCCCGACACCGTCACCGGCTTGACCGGCTCCACCTCCAGCACCCGGCAGAAAGCCGGATACCTTGCCACTCGCCTGAGCTTCACCGACGACTTGCATGCGGTGCTTGGCAGCCGCTACGGCAGCTGGAAGGCGTCGAAAGCCGACAATACGTATGACGACAATCGTCAAGTGAGCGCGGTCGACGCCAGCCGCCAGCAACACAACGACATGTGGACGCCGTACGCGGGGCTGCTCTACGACTTGACGCCGGAATACACGGTGTATGCCAGCTACACCGACATCTTCAATCCTCAGGATTACCGCGACGCCAATCGCAAATTCCTTGAGCCGGTGGTCGGCAGCAACTATGAAATAGGCCTCAAGGGCAGCCTGCTGAACGAACGCCTGAACCTGGCCACGGCGGTGTTCTGGAGCAAGCAGGACAACGTCGCCGAGCTCGACGACTCGGTACCACCGGATCCGGTCACTGGCGAGGAGTTCTACAAGAGCGGCGGCAAAGGCAACAAGGTCAACGGCTTCGAAGCCGAGCTCTCGGGCGAAATCCATGACGGCTGGAACATGACCGCCGGCTACACCTACACCCACGCACTCAACGGCGAGAAAAACCGCACCAACACCAACCAGCCGCTGAACATGCTTCGCCTCTCCACCGCTTATCGCTTGCCGGGCGACTGGAGCGCCCTGACCGTGGGCGGCGCGGTGAACTGGCAGAGTGACGTCTACGGCAATTCCAACCGCCCGGTCGGACGCGGTGCCAATGGCCGGGTCATCACCGAACGGACACGGATCAGCCAGGGCGCCTATTCGGTGGTCAAGCTGATGTCACGCTATGAATTCGACAAACACCTGTCGGCGTCGCTGAACGTCGACAACCTGTTCGACAAGAAGTACTACGACAACGTCGGCTTCTACAACGGCGTGTTCTGGGGCGATCCACGAACGGTGACGCTGAGCCTCGACTGGAAACTCTGACGCCCTTCCCTGCGATCTGCACGCGTCACCGGCGCGTGCAGCATTCGCCCGCCCCTTGGAAACAATCACGCGCGTTAACCCGTGGTTAATACCCTCGCCGGACACTGCGCCCCGAGGTTCTGATTCATGGATGAACGGCTCCGATTTTTTTAGTAGGAGGCACCATGAAAACCACGACTGCAATCCTTGCCGGTCTACTCGCCATTGCATCCGCCAGCGCTTTCGCCGAGGGCGGTGCCGAGCGGATGAGATACCACTGGGAGAACTTCCCGGTCCACACCGAACAAAGCCAGCAGACAGACACGAAAGCCAATGAGCTTCGCGTCCCGGACGACCAGACCGCGCAGGTCACCGAGCACTACCGTCCCTGATGCAGACCGGTTTACCGATGGACCTGCGATAGTTCCGCTCTGGCTTCGCAGATGACAGTTGGGCGCCCTTTTCGGGCGCCTTTTTTTATGCCTGCAGTTCCTTGATCCAGAACAGCATGCGGCCGTGACTCGGGTCGAACATGCCCGGCGCAAAGCCGAATTTGGCGTAGGAACCCTGGGCCACGGCATTGCCTTCGAGCACTTCCAGGGTGATCTTGCAGCAGCCACGCTGACGGGCGATTTCCTCGACCTTGCGCAGCATTTTCTGGCTCAGACCCAGGCCTCGAAACTTCGAAACCACCGACACGTCATGGACGTTGACCAGTGGCTTGCAGGCAAAGGTCGAAAACCCTTCGAAGCAGTTGACCAGCCCTGCCGGTTCACCGCCGACAAACGCCAGGACGCTGAACGCGTGAGGTCGCTTGGCCAGTTCTGCGGGCAGTTGCTGCAACAGTTCAGGGGCAATCGGCTGGCCGCCGCCCATCGGGTCTTCGGCGTAATGATTGAGCACCACACCGATGGCCTCGGCATGCAGCGGGTTGGTATAACTGGCTTGAAGTACAAGAATCTCTGCGGAATCCATTTCCATCCTCGATCGCACGGGGCCCCGGCACGTTTGATACGCACTGATAGGCTGTCCGACCTTAGCGCGAGGCAGCCCCCGGCCACAACCCGGCCGTTTCAGTGGCCCCAGATCAGTTCTTCCGTCCAGCCCAGTTCGGCGAAATCCTCGGCCCGCAAACCTGATTCGCCGGCACAGAAAAACTCATCCAGTTGCGGCGGCTTCACCGGCGTGCCGCTGAGCATGGCGTGGACCTGGCCACGATGGTGGATCTGATGTTCGAACAGATGAGAAATCATCCGCAAACGGCTGTCGTGCTGCGGCGTGTCGCGGGCAATGGTGACGATGCGGCTCAGTTCGGCATCGCGCAGTTGCTCGCAATAAGCGATCAAGCGGCGGTCGACGTGCGCCTGCTCACGGCGCAGGGCCTGCGCCTCGGTGAAGGGTTCGTCTGCGTTGAAAAACACGTAGCAATCGGGATGCGGCTCATCACCACGCAACTCGCGCTCCAGCGCATCGACGTAGAACCAGTCGCAGGTGAGGATGTGATTGAGGGTCAGGCGAATGCTCGGGAAAAAACTGACTCGAGGCGCCGCCAATTGCACGTCGTCGAGTTGCAGCCAGGCCTTGGCCAGTCGATGGTTGGCCCAGGCGTTCTGATAGGCCATGGTCAGCAAGTGATGGGACAGTGGCTGAGTCATGTCGCGCCCTCCGCGCATCAAGTGTCGGCAAAGCGTTGCAGCTGCATCTCCAGCAAGCGGCTGAGGGTCCGGCGGAACGGGAACTCCAGATAACCCTCGGTGTACAGCGATTCCATCGGCACCTGAGCCTCGATGTACAGCGGCACCTTGCGGTCGTAGCACTCGTCGACCAGGGCAATGAAGCGCCGCACACCGTCATCGTGCACCGACAGTTGCGGCAACTCGCGATCGCCGGCCACCACGCGTTCGGCGCCGTCTTCGGTGCCACGGGCGATCCGCCCTTCGCGCTTTTGTGCGCTCAGGTTCGGCACCTCGCTCAACAGGATAGCCCGGTAGGTGTCGCACAGCGCGATAAAGTCCATGGCGGCGAACGGCTGCTCGCACAGATCAGCGTAACGGCACCACAGCACCGACTCGCTGGCCTTCACCACATTCAAGGCCCGGTAGCCCACCGGCACTGGCTCAGAGCTGGCGCTCTGCCCGACCGTCAATGTTTCGAATACTTTGAGCAATTCGCAATCCTGATCCGGCGTCGCCACCCAGTAACGTTGTTCGAGGGTTCCTGGATGCAAGCGGTGATCTTCAGCGCCGTTCACCGCGACCACCTGCATGTGTTGCTTGATCGCGGTGATCGCCGGCAGGAAGCGGTCGCGGTTGAAGCCGTCGGCATACAACTGATCCGGCGGCAGGTTGGAGGTGCAGACCACCACCACGCCTTCGTCGAACATCACCTGGAACAACCGGCCAAGGATAATCGCATCGCCGATGTCATTGACGAACAACTCATCGAAGCACAGCACCCGCACTTCGGCCGCCAGTTCCCGAGCCAGGGCCCGCAATGGATCGGCGATCCCGGTCAACTGAAAGGAACGCTGATGGACCCAGCCCATGAAGTGATGAAAGTGCTGACGTCGGGCCGGCACCCGCAGGCTTTGATGAAACTGGTCCATCAGCCAGGTCTTGCCGCGCCCGACCGGTCCCCACAGATAAACGCCAGTGACCGAACGGGCACCGGCGTGCAGGGCTTCATGGCATTTTTGCAACGCCCAAACCGCGTGCTCCTGGGCTTCATCCTGGATGAAGCCCTTGTGCTCGACGGCATGTTGCCAGGCGCTTAACGGAGAGTCGAAAGTCATGCGCGGCAGTATGCCACGATGGCTACACGGAAATATCCAGCCGTGCGATTTTGCCCTGCTCGTTGAGGCGGAAGGTGTAGCGCAACTCCAGCGGACTACCGGGAAACGTCCCGGAAATCAGCCCTTGCACCAGCACTTTGCCGGTCCGCTGCTGCACGCCCAGCACTTCGACCCGTGGCTGATAGCGTCGGGCGGTGTCTTGCATCCAGTCGGCGATGGCTTGCGGGCCGACCTGATGATGGCCTTCATCGAACACATGGGCATCCTCGGCAAAAAAACTGCCGACCCGGGACGTATCGCGAGCATTCGCGGCGTTGATGTACTCAACGATGGCCGGGGCGAGTATCGAGGTAGGATGGAACATGAGTGCAGCTCCTTGTTTTCGGGTTCTGTCGCCATCCTAGAACAGCCCTGCGTCAGTTTTTGTCAGGAGTGAAACGCCCGTTTTCGTCCAGTTGCATCTGCCGTTGCCAGGTGCGCAACAGGTCACTGCGACGCCCAGGATAGCGCTCGCCCTGCAGGCTGGCCGCCGAGATCCGGTCGGTTCGGAACGTGCGATACGCGCTGCGCAACTCGCACCACGCAACAATGATCCGCACCTCATTGAGAAACCCCAGCGCCAGCGGCCAGATCAACCGCTGGCTCGGCACCTGCTGTGCGTCGGCGTAATCGATGTGCAGCTTGGACTGATCGCGGATCGCCTGACGGAACACATTCAACGGCACCGCGTTCTGCGGGAAACCGTAACCGGGCGGTCCGGGCATCACCGTCGGATTGCGCATAGCCTCCTGAGCCTGCGGATCCAGCACGGCGGCGATTTTTGCCAGGGCATCCGCCGCCGCTTTGCTCAGGACCTCGTCGCCACGCTGATCGACATAGCGCAGGCCCAGGACGATGGCTTCGGTTTCGTCTGCATTGAGCATCAAGGGCGGCAGAAACAGACCGCTGCGCAACACATAACCGATGCCCGCCTCGCCGTGGATCGGTGCACCGAGCGCCGTCAATTCGGCGATGTCGCGATAGAGGGTGCGCTCGGAGATTTCCAGCTCGGATGCCAGCGACGCCGCAGTAACCGGGCGTTTCTTGCCACGCAGCACTTGCAGAAGGGTCAACAGGCGAGTGGTTCGCGACACGGCATGAGGCTCTGTACGGAAATTTGCCGGAGCTTAGCAGAGCCTGGTGTCAGAAATTGTCAGGAGCAACGTGGGAGCGAGCCTGCTCGCGAAAGCGGTGTATTAGACACCGATCAGTCGACTGAACTGACGCCTTCGCGAGCAGGCTCGCTCCCACAGGGGTGTGTTGTGGCTGGCCTATATATCAACTTTGTGCCGGGCTGCGTAAAGGCACAACATTTCCATCGCCAGCGTCGCCGCTGCCAGTGACGTCACGTCCGCATGGTCGTAGGCCGGCGCCACTTCCACCACGTCCATCCCCACCAGATTGATCCCGCGCAATCCGCCAAGGATTTCCAGTGCCTGCACCGTACTCAGCCCGCCGCAAACCGGCGTCCCGGTGCCCGGTGCGAAAGCCGGATCCAGACAGTCGATGTCGAACGTCAGGTACACCGGGTTGTCCCCGACCCGCGCACGAATCGCCTCGACAATCGCCTCGCAGCCACGGCGATGTACCTGCCGCGCGTCCAGCACCTGAAAGCCCTGATGATCGTCATTGGTGGTGCGCAAACCGATCTGCACCGAGCGCGCCGGATCCACCAGCCCTTCCCGCGCCGCGTGCCAGAACATGGTGCCGTGATCGACCCGCTTGCCGCCCTCGTCCGGCCAGGTGTCGCTGTGGGCGTCGAAGTGGATCAGCGACAGCGTGCCGTGCTTGCGCGCGTGGGCCTTGAGCAGCGGATAGCTGATGAAGTGGTCGCCGCCGAAAGTCAGCATGGCGCTGCCGGAGCTGAGGATGTGTTCGGCATGGGCCTCGATGCTTTCCGGGATTGTGTGCGGCGAGCCGTAATCGAAGTCGCAATCGCCGTAATCGATGACCGCCAGATGATCGAACGGGTCGAACGCCCATGGCCAGTGGCGTTCCCAGGCGATCCCGGTGGACGCCGCACGAATCCCCCGCGGCCCGAAACGGGCGCCAGGACGGTTGCTGGTGGCGGTATCGAACGGCACGCCGCTGACCGCAACGTCAACGCCGCGCAAGTCACGGCTGTAACGCCGGCGCATGAAACTGGTGATCCCGGCGTAGGTGCTTTCGGCAGCGGTGCCGTAGAGGCTGTCACGGGTCAGGGCCTGATCGTTCTGCATTGGCACGTCCATCGGTCTGCTCCTTTGGTGTTATCCAGCGTTATTGATGGCTACGGAAAGTGGTCCACAAGCGCGTGCGCTGGCGCATGTCCTTGAGGCTCATGCTGCGGTCGGCGTACAGCCGCTGGCGCACGTCCGCTTTGGGAAAGATGTCGGGATCGTTGCGCACCGCTTCGTCCACCAGCGGCGTGGCGGCCTGGTTGGCGGTGGCGAAGAACAGCGTATTGGTCAGCGCCGCCACGGATTCGGGGCGCAACATGAACTCGATGAACGCCCGCGCGGCTTCCGGGTGCGGCGCGTCCTTGGGGATGGCCAGGTTGTCCTGCCACACCAGCGTGCCTTCTTTCGGGATCCGGTACGCGACTTCGAACGGCTTGTTGGCCTTGCGCGCCTGATCGGCGGCCATGCTCGCGTCACCGTTGTAGGTCAGCGCCAGGCACACGCTGCCGTTGGCCAGATCGCTGATCTGCCGCCCCGTGGCAACGTAGAGCACCGAGGGCTGCAACTTCTGCAACAAGGCTTCGGCGGCGGCCAGATCGTTTTTGTCGGTGCTGTAGGGATCCTTGCCGAGGTAGTGCAGCGCCAGGCCAATCACTTCCTGCGGCGAGTCGAGAATGGCGATCCCGCAGTCCTTGAGCTTGCTGGCATTTTCAGGCTTGAACAGCAGATCGAGGCTGTTGAGCGGCACATCCGGCAGCCGCTGCCTGACCGCTTCGACGTTCATGCCCAGGCCCAGCGTGCCCCAGGTGTAAGGCACACCGTAGCGATTGCCCGGATCCACGGCCGCCAGTTTTTCCAGCAGATCAGGATCGAGATTGGCGTATCCCTTGAGCCCCTCGTGAGGGATTTCCTTCAGCGCGCCGGCGGCCAATCCACGGGCCAGCACGCTGGATGATGGCACCACCACGTCGTAGCCGCTGCCGCCGGTGAGCAGTTTGGTCTCCAGCACCTCGGAGGTATCGAAAGTGTCGTAGCGCACGTGAATGCCGGTTTCCTTTTCGAAGCGCTGCAGGGTTTCGGGCGCCACGTAATCGGCCCAGCTGTAGAGGTTGAGCGTCTTGTCCTCGGCCTGGGCGGCGATGGAGACAGAGAGCAACAGCGCGGGGAAACACAGCTTGAACAAGGGAGCCATGACGAACACCTGACCAGAGGAAGTGGTGGCAGGATGCGCCGTCGGATACATTGGAAAAATATCAAGTTAATTAACCTGACTTTATGCTGGAGTAATGTGATGCTCGGTCAGCTCCACGATGTCGATTTGCAGCTGCTGCGCCTGTTTCTCGGGGTGGTCGAATCCAATGGTTTCAGTGCCGCCCAGGGTGAGCTGGGGCTGAGTCAGTCGAGCATCAGCCAGCAAATGGCCAAGCTTGAGACCCGACTCGGCTATCGGGTCTGCAACCGTGGCAAGGGCGGTTTCAGCCTGACGCCCAAAGGCGAACAACTGCTGATTGCCGCCCGCAGTCTGTTCGATTCGATCGAGACCTTCCGTCATCAATCCAACGGCGTTGCCGGGCGCCTGATCGGCGAAGTGCGTCTGGGCTTATCGGAAGCAGTCGACCAATCGGTGCTGCAACGGGTGGCCGAAGCGATCCGGCGTTTTCGCGAACGGGACGAATCGGTGCGCATCGAGCTGATCAGCGCCATGCCCGGCGAAATGGAGCGCCTGTTGCTGCAACAGCGGCTGGACCTGGCCATCGGTTACTTCTCCCAGGTGCAGAGCGCCTTCGACTACCGCGAACTGTTCAGCGAAACCCAGCATCTGTATTGCGCGCCCGGCCATCCGCTGTTCACCGACGATGCTCCCAGTGACGCAGCGTTGCTGGCCTGCGACCGGGTCGATCACCCGTATCGGTTCCTGCGCAGTGACGAGCCGTTCCAGGGCAAGCTCTGCTCGGCGCGCTCGGAACAGGTCGAAGGCACCCTCGCCTTCATTCTGTCCGGCAAACACGTCGGTTATCTGCCCAACCATTACGCTCGCCAGTGGCAGGATAAAGGCCTGTTGCGCCCGGTGCGCGAAGGCGAGTTGAGCTTTGACGTGGCGTTTCATCTGGCCCGCCATCGGGCGCAGGTGCCGGGAGATGCACAGAAAGCGTTTGAGCAGGATTTGCTCTTCGCCTTTGGTCGAACCTGACCTTTTGGGCAGTTTTAATGCGTTGCCCTCGCCCCTCGCTTACGGCATCCTGCGCACCCATTTTCCGACCCGGCCCCGCATTGCGGCACGCAAACCACCATGACCGTCTCTGAAAAAGCCCCGCGCAACAACGATCTCATCTACGGTCTGAACGACCGTCCGCACTTCACCGCGACGGTGTTTGCCGCGCTGCAACACGTGTTGGCGAGCTTCGTCGGCATCATCACCCCGACCCTGATCATGGGCGGCGCCCTCGGCCTGCAAAGCGAAATCCCGTACCTGATCAGCATGGCGTTGTTCGTGTCCGGCCTCGGCACCTTCGTCCAGGCCAAACGTTTCGGCCCGGTCGGTTCCGGCCTGCTGTGCCTGCAGGGCACCAGTTTTTCCTTCATCAGCGTGATTCTCAGCGCCGGCTTCATGGTCAAGGCCCGGGGCGGCGGCACCGATGAGATCCTGTCGACGATCTTCGGCGTGTGCTTCTTTGCCGCGTTCATCGAAGTGGTGCTGAGCCAGTTCATCGGCAAACTGCGCATGCTGATCACCCCGGTGGTGACCGGCACCATCATCACGCTGATGGGCCTGTCGCTGATCAAAGTGGCGATGACCGACATTGCCGGCGGTTTCGGCGCGGCGGATCTGGGCGCGGCCAGTCATGTGTTCCTGGCGGCGCTGGTGCTCGGCACCATCGTGGTGTTGAACCGGGTTGATGTGCCGTTCCTGCGCCTGGGCGCGATCGTCATCGGCCTGACCCTCGGCTACGTGGTGGCGTGGCTGATGGGCACCGTGGATTTCGCCAACCTGCCCGAAGTGCCGGTGGTCAGCGTGCCGGTGCCGTTCAAGTACGGCTTCAACTTCGACTGGGTGGCGTTCGTGCCGGTGGCGGTGATTTTCCTGGTGTCGCCGCTGGAGGCCGCCGGTGACCTGACCGCCAACTCGATGATCTCCCGGCAACCGGTCAAAGGCCCGCTGTACATCCGCCGGATCAAGTCCGGCTTGCTGGCCGACGGCCTCAACTCGGCCATGGCCGCGGTGTTCAACAGCATGCCGATGGTGACGTTCGCCCAGAACAACGGAGTGATTCAGCTCACCGGCGTGGCCAGCCGTTACGTGGCGTTTTTCATTGCCGGCCTGCTGGTGCTGCTGGGGCTGTTCCCGATGATCGGCGCGGTACTGCAACTGATGCCGAAACCGGTACTCGGCGGCGCGGAACTGGTGATGTTCGGTACCGTGGCCGTGGCCGGGATCAAGATCCTCGCCGAGGCCGGCCTGCATCGGCGCAACATGCTGATCGTGGCGATTTCCGTCGGCATGGGCCTGGGTATCGCCGCCGT
Source organism: Pseudomonas sp. SDO52101_S400 (assembly GCF_054071635.1). NCBI lineage: Bacteria > Pseudomonadati > Pseudomonadota > Gammaproteobacteria > Pseudomonadales > Pseudomonadaceae > Pseudomonas > Pseudomonas sp. SDO52101_S400. The sequence continues at coordinate 117,894 of NZ_JBSVWF010000002.1, forward strand.
GCCGGAAGTGCTGCGCGAACTGCCGCAGGCGCTGCGCAACATCTTCGAGTCGCCAATCACTGTTGGCGCGCTGTGTGCGATCGTGCTGAATATTTTCCTGCCGGAAGAATTCATCGAACTGGAAGAGGATGACTTCGACCCGGAAGCCTCTATCCTTCAGGTCATGGAAAACCCGGACGTACCGGCCAAAGGTGAACCTGCCTCTACGGCCGCTGTCGCACAGTTGAACCGTTGATCCTGTCCGCTCAATAAAAAAAAGGGCTGATACCGGCAACGGTTCAGCCCTTTTTCAATGAGAGAGCATCAATGCGCCGCATCCAAGCCGTCATCCTGTCCCTGCTTCTGCTCTCCCTCAGCGCCTGTGCGCTGTTTCCCAACCGCGATCCGGTGAACATCAACGTGGTCGGCGTCGAACCGCTGCCGAGCCAGGATCTGGAAGTTCGCTTCGCCATCAAGCTGCGGGTGCAAAACCCCAACGAAACCGCCATCGACTACAACGGCATCGCGCTGGATCTTGACGTGAACGGTCATTCGTTCGCTTCCGGTGTCAGCGACCAAAGCGGTTCCATTCCACGGTTCTCCGAAGCCATCGTCAGTGTGCCGGTGAGCATCTCGGCGTTCTCGGTTTTGCGCCAGACCCTGGGCCTGAGCCAGACCCAAACCCTCGACAACCTGCCTTACGTATTGCGCGGCAAACTGGCGGGCGGTGTGTTTGGCACCATGCGTTTTGTCGACAGCGGCAAGCTCAGTCTGCCCAAGGCCAGTGCCGCAACCTGGTAAAGATGCGGTAGCCTGCACGGCTCACTGACAGAAACAGGGAAGCCGCAGGTTTATGGAAGACACCCCAACGTTGTACACCGAACGGCTGATTCTGCGTCCTCTGGAGCTGGCGGACGCCGAGGCCATCCAGCAGCAGTTTGCGCACTGGGAAGTGGTGCGTTATCTGAACGCCTTCGTGCCCTGGCCTTATCCGGACGACGGCGCCCTCACCTACCTGCGTGACATTGCGCTGCCGGCGATTGCGGCGGGCAAAGAGTGGCACTGGACGATTCGCCTCAAGTCGGCACCAGAGCAATTGATCGGCAACATCAGCCTGATGGACGAACCGGACAACCATCGCGGGTTCTGGCTCGCACCAGCCTGGCAGGGCCAGGGCTTGATGACCGAAGCCAGCGAAGTCGTCACCCGGTACTGGTTCGAAACTCTCGATCAACCGGTGCTGCGCGCGCCGAAAGCCGCACCGAACCTTGGTTCGCGAAAGCTCTCGGAGCGCACCGGCATGCGCTTGATCCGCTCCGATGAGGACAACTTCGTCGGCGGTCGCTTCCCCCGGGAGATCTGGGAAATCACCCGTGAGGAGTGGCAACAGCGCCTCAAGCGGTGAAGCGCACTCCGGGTTTGGCCCGCTCGTCCACGCTCAGTTCGAACACATCCGGCCGTGCATAGTGGCCGACCACGTCGTAGTCGTAGCGAGCCCGCACCAGTTCATCGGTATCGATCTCGGCGGTGAGCAAGCCAGCCTCACCGCGTAACGGCCCGGCCAGTACATCGCCCATCGGCCCGACGATCACACTGCCACCGGCAATCAGTGGTCGATCCCCGGGCCAGTTGGCGATCTCCACGCCCAGTTCGTTCGGCGAGGCCTGCACCTGGCAGGCGCTGACCACAAAGCAGCGCCCTTCATGGGCTATGTGGCGCATGCTCACTTGCCACATCTCGCGCTCATCCACGGTCGGCGCACACCAGACTTCAATCCCTTTGGCGTACATCGCCGTGCGCAGCAGCGGCATCATGTTTTCCCAGCAGATCACTGCGCCGAGCTTGCCGACCTGAGTGTCGAGCACCGGCAAAGTCGAACCATCGCCCTTGCCCCAGATCAGTCGTTCGGTGCCAGTGGGCATCAGTTTGCGGTGCTTGGCCACCAGCCCCGCCTGCGGGTCGAAATACAGCGCGGTGCAATGCAACGTGCTGCCCGCCCGCTCGATCACCCCAATCACCAGATTGGCGCCAGTGCGCGCCGACAGTCCGGCCAGCGCTTCGGTCTCTGCGCCTGGCACATCGATGGCGTTGGCAAAGTAACGGGCGTAAGCCTCGCGTCCTTCCGGCAGGCGATAACCCAGTTGCGTGCCGAAGCCCTCACCTTTCGGATAACCGCCGAGCAACGCTTCGGGCATCACCACCAGCGCTGCGCCGGATTCGATGATCGCGGTTTCCCAGCTCAGGATCTGTTCCAGGGTCTCAGCCTTGCAGCCGGGCAAGGCGCCGATCTGCAGGGCGGCAACGATTGATTTGGGCATGACGGTCACTCCGTGAAGTTCAGGTGTTGCTCATTCTCCGGCGCCACAGGATCATGAATAAAGCCTGACTCACTGCTGAATGATATGAACCAAATGAATATCGCCACCGTCGATCTCAACTTGTTGAAAGTCTTTGAAGCGTTGCATGAAGAATCCAGTGCGAGCCGCGCGGCGTTGCGTCTGGGCGTGACCCAATCGGCGGTCAGCGCAGCGTTGCGCCGGTTGCGCGAGGTCTATGGCGATCAATTGTTCGTGCGCACCGGCCGGGGATTGGCACCGACCCTCAAGGCCAATCAGTTGAAACCGGTGGTCAGCGACGCCCTGAACAAATGCCGGCAAAGCCTGGCAATGGTCGATCCTGCTGCAAATCATTACGAGGGCCGTTCGGTCGCTGTGGGGCTGTCGGATGATTTCGAGATTGCTTACGGACGACGCTTGATCGAGGAAATCGAACGAAGCGCTCCGAAACTGCGCCTGATCTTCCGCCAGACCCACAGCCAGATCGTCGCCCGAGCCCTGATGGAGCGCAGCATCGATCTGGCGATCACCGCCGGTGGATTCGCCGAGCGGCTGCTCAGTCGTCAGGTGTTGGGTGAAGGGGGTTACGCGTGCCTGGTGGATCCGGCGAGCCTGGCGCCAGGCCAGCAGCAGATCGGTCTGGAAGAGTTTGTCGCCCGCGAGCACATTCTGGTGTCGTCGGGTGGTTTTATCGGGATCACCGATGAAGGGCTGGCCGCGCTGGGGCTGACTCGCCGGGTCTGCGCCTCGACCACGCATTTTGCGGCATTACCGCACCTGCTCAAGGGCAGCGCCAGTGTGGCGACCATCCCGACCCACGCGGCGCAGGCGATTGCGTCACTGAGCGGGCTGGCGCTGCTGCCCTGCCCGCTGGCGCTGCCACGCTACCCGATCGAACTGGGCTGGCGCACCAATGCCCAGATCGATCCGGTGGTACTGAAAGTGCGCGAAGCGATTGTCGCCAGTTTCAAGACCGAATGATTACTTGTTGGCAGCCATCAGCCGGTTGACTTCACTGCGCACCATGTTGGCGAACTCCGGCGGCGACATGCCGTCCAGTTCGGCGCGAACGAATTCGGCCCATTTGCCCTTGCGCTTGGAGCGCTCGCCGAACAATCGCGCGGCTTCGCCCTTGGCTTTGCCCAGATTGTTCTGCCAGAGTTCGAACAGTCGGGATTTCTCGTCTTCCAGCGCAGCGCGCTCTGCGAGGGATTTGTCGGCCAGATTGAAACTCATGGGGAATTACCTGCTGCATGAAATGGCGACATCTTACACGCTGGACGGAAATCTCCGGCGCTGGTTTTTCTTCCTGACAGAAATTCGCTGCAACTTTTCAAGCAGCGCCACACTCCATTGTTCACTGTCCATTCACCTGCAAGGAGTCACCCAATGGCCCGCAAAAGCGCCGTTCAAGCCGCTGAAGACCAAATCAAGGATCAAGCGTTCAGCGAACTTCAGGCTCTGATCGAAGAGTCGGACAAACTGCTCAAAAGCAGTGCCTCACTGGTTGGCGAAGAAGCGGAGACCCTGCGCGGACAAATCGCCCTGAAATTGCAGCAGGCGCTGGACTCGGTATCCAGCGTGCGTGACCGCACCAAACCGGCGGTCGATGCCACCGAAAACTACATCGGCGGCCACCCTTGGCAGACCGTGGCGATCTCCGCCGGGTTTGGCCTGGTGGTCGGTTTGTTGCTCGGCCGGCGTTAAGCGATAGACACAAAAAAGGCGAGCCCATCCGGCTCGCCTTTTTCATGCCCGGCCTCAAAGCCCGGCCAGCTCCCGTAACTGCGCCAGCGTCGTGTCGTCCAGCGCGATACCCTGCGCCAAAGAACGGGCCCGCTGCAAATGCCGCCGATCACCCGGCAAACGCTTGAGCCCTACCCCATGCATCTGCCTGACCAGTTCCTGACTGCGTTCGGCGAAGTTCTGCCCGGCGGTCTTGCTCGGGTCGATCACGATCAGCAACTGCCCGGTCCACGGGGTCTTGGCCCCGGGATGGTTCTTCCAGTCGAATTCGAACGAGAAATTGCCACCGGTCAGCGCGGCGGCGAGCAGCTCCACCATCATCGACAGCGCCGAGCCTTTGTGCCCGCCAAACGGCAGCAATGCGCCGCCCTCCAGAATCGCCTTCGGGTCGCAAGTCGGCTGGCCGAGGCTGTCGACGCCCATGCCAGCCGGCAACTTCTCGCCCTTGCGTGCGGCGATCTGCACGTCGCCATGGGCGATGGCACTGGTAGCCAGATCGAAAACGATCGGCGCACCGTCGGCCCGGGGGGCGGCGAAGGCAATCGGGTTGGTGCCGAACAACGGCCGGTCGGCGCCGTGCGGCACCACACAGGTCATGCTGTTGACCACGCTCAGCGCCACCAGGCCTTCGTCGGCGAAAGGCTCGACGTCCGGCCACAGCGCGGCGAAGTGATGGGAATTACGGATCGCCAATATCGCGATCCCGGCACTGCGGGCCTTTTCCACCAACAGTGGACGCGCCGCCGCCAGCGCAGGTTGGGCGAAACCATTATCAGCATCGACACTGACAAACCCTGAAGCCACGTCCTCGACCTTCGGCACGGCCTGGCCGTTGACCCAGCCGCTGTTGAGGGTCGAGACATAACCGGGAATCCGGAATACGCCATGACTGTGAGCACCGTCCCGCTCGGCGTTGGCGCAATTGGCGGCCAGCGTCCTGGCGACCTCGGTCGAGGTGCCGTGACGGGTGAAAATCGCTTCCAGCAGTTGAGTCAGCTCGTCCAGAGACACCGTGGACGAGTTCGCATGATCGTGTGGCGCAGACATCTGAAGCTCCATTGTGGTTTTTGGAGGGAACAACAGCGTACGGACAACCCGCAACGAGGATTAACCACATGCGGCCCACAGCCTGTCAACCCCGCCATGCGCATCGCCCCCCGCGCGATATGTATTTACCACCGACGCCTGCCAGCGTTTTTTTAGCCTTGGGTTTCGATCTACCCACGCGTGTAAACGCCCTCTTCGAGACTCGACGATGTCAGCCCCCACTCCACCATTGTTATTCCCCGAAACGTTTGACTCACCGGGCCTTTGGCCCGCACTGGGCAAGGCCCATGGCTTGAATGAAAAGGATTTCAGATGGCTCGCCCATGCCAGACTGGCGTCCGACGCCCTGCGCCGCCAGCAAGAGCCGCCCATGGTCATCGAACGTCTTTTGCTTAACATTGCCGGCGAGCCACCCGTGCCATTGGCTGGCGCCTTTGTCATCGGTGAGACGCCGGACGACAAGGGGCTGATCCTCTATACCCCGTACGCGGGCATCCAGAAATTTCACAACCGTGCCGATTTGAAGGAGCGGCTTGAAGAACGGCTCAACAACATCGACGAGCAGGACAAACTGCTGCCATTCCTGGCGTTGTCCCTGCGCCAGCGATTGCTGGACGCCGAGCGTATTTCAATCACGTTCGCCAGCCTCACCGGTGACGTCTTCGCTGAGCATTTGGCGGATTTTCGAGGGAGCCTGCTGCCGAATGCCGAAATGATGTGCGAAGAGCTGAAAAAACTTCCGACCCTGCCACAGCTTCTGGATGCGGTGCTGGATGAGTTGCTCCGGCCTCACTTCGGCTCATTGGCGCAAAACCGCACTCAAGTCAGCTTCAACCGGTTGACCGGGGACAGTGGCGAGCGGCAACACATCAGCGACCTCATGAGTCTGAGTGATGCGGTATTGATGTATTACCGCCATCAATATTGGCCAGCCGAACAACGGCCCCGTTTTTCCAACCCTGGCAGAACACCGGCCACCGATGATCAGGAGCAATGGGAAAATGCTGTCACACAGGCTGCGAGCAAACTGCCCGCGCTGTTGTTCCGGCACCTGGAGCGCTATTGGGAAGCACCATCCGCCCTCGGACTGTCGCGACGCGCCCTCTTTGCCCAGGCACTGGAAGATCAGGCGCACAACGAATGGATGTTCAAGCGCGAAAGCGGCGTGATCGACTCCGGGCAGTTCAACACGCTGCAACAACTGATTCGACCGGTCACTCAGGCCGTGCGCTTTCCCGTCGTGGAAAACGTGCGTCTCTGGGAACGCGAAGCCAATTATGTGGAGCTGGCGGGCTCACTGATGATCAGCGAGCCTCATGCCTTCCTGTACACGCCCTCTCACGGCTTGCAACTGCTGAAGGACTACGATGACCTCAAGGAAACACTGAAGGAAAAGTTCATCGCCAAGGGCCATGAAGATGAGCTCTATGGGCTGTTGAGCCTGGACGAGCGCAATCGTTTTCTCGGATTCGGACAGCCGCAAGTGTCCGGCGAGCGGATTGTCGGTGACATTTTCAGGATTCTGTTCGAGTCGATCATCACCAAACAACGGCAGAACATCGAATATGCGCTGCAAGTCTTTCGCCACAGTGACGGGGCCGTCAATCTCCATGCATTGCTCGACAAGAGCATGGATATCCGTTCGACGATCCACGAGCGACTGCAGCAAATCGATATGGGAGGACGCTGGAGCACGCATCCGGTGATTTCCGGCAACCAGCAACCGTCCGTGGTGCTGGCGGACAAGGCACTTGCAGCGATCAAGACTTTCGATTCGGTGGCTACGCCCATCCTCGAGCAGCTCAGGGTTCAACCGATGGCGAACCTGGCTATCCAGCGTTACTGGCTCGAACGCCTGAAACCGGATCTGGCGCAAGCCTGGTTCGTCGGGGTCAATGGCGAGGCCCGACTCAGGTTACTCGATGGCTCCCTGAACACCGCGGTGCAGGCCATTGTCAGCAATGTCATCAATGCCGATCAGCCGAGCCGTGCGCAGCGCTCCGCCCTCAATGGTTTCCGCCCGGATGCCTATGCGGTGACGCTTGAATGCTCCGCCCAACCGACTCCGGTGCCCCTTGCCCACTGCCTCTTCATCACCGAGCGCGGCGGGCTCGATGAACAGCACTCCGGGCGCGCCGTATTGTGGACACCGGCACTGGGGCTGGAAGTTTTCGACTCCGTCGCCGTTGCCCGACAGGCATTGAAACGACGCTTGAGCGACAGCGACCGGCGCCTGTTCCTGCTGGAAAACATCGTGCCTTCGCAGTACCAGCCCCATCAACGGTACAGCCTCGGGCCGTTTCAATACATCGATGGCAATGTGTTGCACGAGTGCGTGCAATCCGCCATCGGGCACTATCTGGACCGTTGCCAGCAAGTGCGGGAGCGGATCAAGGACACCACTCGCCGTGACAGGGCTTTGGAAGCACTGCGAGGTGCTCCCCTGCACACCAATCTGCCACTGGCGAGCGCCCATGCCCGGGCGATTGCCACTCAGCAAACACTTCCCGCCTGGCTGGGTATGGCACCGGTCCAGGATCAGAAGCTGCATGTGGAGCTACTGGAGCAGTGGTACCAGAGCGTCACTGACGACAAGGATTACCTGTCCGGGGTACCGTCGCTGGTGGGTCATGTCGAGCAGACTTTGAAATCAATGCTCGACAGCCGTTTCCCGGACAGCCGACTGGACCCGCATGAGATTGAAATCGCCCCCAACCTGGCATTGGCCGGGCCCGCGCGATCCCTGGTCGAGTTCGCCCTGAATCACATCAATGTCGCGCAGGGCACCGGTTTCAGGATCGCCTCGAAAAACGCCAGGACCTTGCCGGCCGGGCTGGATCAAACCGCCGTAACGCAAATGCTGCTGTCGCTGGCGATACCGACCACCTATGCCCGGAAAGTGGTACAGGCATTGTCGGCGAACGACCCCGAAAGCCGGGAGCGCAAGCAACGTTTTTTCCGTCAGTTACCCTGGCAGCTGCTGCAACATGCCCATGCAGCAAAACTGCAGCAACATCTGTCAGACAGTGCCTTCAATCTGATCCAGCAGGTACTGGACATGCCCGATGCCCTTGCACGAGCAGCGGTGCACGGCGCCCATGCCATCGCCAGCCCGCTGTCACTGATCAAGACTGCCAGAGCGACTGCCGTGTCCGTTCAAGGGATGTATGTTTTCTCCCCGGGGAACGGGCACAAGGGCCCTCTCGTGCTCTATGCGCCTTATGCCGAACAGGTTTTCCAGGAATTCGAAAACGAAAAAAGCCTGATTGCAGCCCTCAACATGCCCGGTCTTTTACAAGACCTGCTGCTGCGTCGCCTGCATGACAGTGAACGAGCAATATTCCGCAACCTGCTGGAGTCGTCCGTTGGCCAGACCAGCGAAATGAAACTGGCCACCAATGCAATTGAAGGAAATCTGCTGGAGTACCTCTACAACGACAATCTCGTGCTTCTGGAACAGCAGTTAGGCACGCAGAAAAGCACTGAATCGCAATTCGATTGGGAGACAGTGAAAATCCTGTTAAGTCAGGAAATAAGGCAGCTCGGCACCCTGCTGCCAGGCAAGCTTGGTTATATCCCCGTGCTCTGGAAAGCCTATGACAGGTTCAAGGACTCCGCCGAGGCTCTGCAGAATCACCATTGGAAACGGGCGCTGAAGTCCTTTATCCAGGGGGCCGAGCAAATGGTCCTGGTGGGGTTGTTACCGGAAGCGTCGGGTGAAGCAGAAGTCGTTGTCGAGGAGGTTCAAGAGTCGGCGGGAACAGCGGAACTGGCCGACATCGACCCGACCGCGCCCCAACGCACGATGCTGCAATCGTACGAGTCCGTGGACATCGCGCTCAAGGACCTGAAGTTCACCCCGGGTCAAGGCACTTACCTTCAGGTATCCCGCAACCGTCATTTCGCAGCGGTTGATGGCAAGGTGTATCCGGTCGTCAAAAGCGGTAATGCCTGGCGTCTGGCCAACAGTGTGCCCCTTGGTCCGACGTTCCAGAAAAACGGACCTCGCATGGTGCGAGTCGCCGATCACCAGACCGTTCACTACGGCCAGGCGTTCGGCAGACTGGTCGAACGCAACACCTACACAAACCTGCGCCGCACAATGCTGAATATCGAAGCGCAGGGGATGGATGAAATCCGTCTCAAGTTTCCTCTTAAAGCGCGGGCGCTGGTACACGCGGTCGACCTGGCACGACGCTATGCCTTCTATTGCCTGCATAATCTGGTCCCCCTCGCCAATGGCCCTATCCATTCACGGGTGAGCCATTTTCTGGAGGACTTCTTCAATGTGCCGACGATCACCCCCGAGATTCTCTCCAGGATCAACGCAGCCATCCTGCCGATCTGCAACGCACTGGTAGACCCGTCGGATGAGTTGCTCAATACCGATCGTTTCGTTGTTGGCTCGAACAAATTGCTGCACGACGTCATCGCGTTTGTGCTCGATGGCGATACAGAGAAGCGGGTGCACTTCACAGAGCACTTTTTCAAACAGCAGCTGGATCACTACAAACCCTTCATGTTCGAGCAGTTCGATGTGGATGGGCACGCACAGGCGTCAACGTTGATTCACGAGTTCTCCCATCAATTCAGCAATACACTGGATATCACCACCCTCAGGGCGCGGGAGCCGTTCAGCGACCTGATATCGACGATTACCTCGGGCGGTTTGAAGCTATACAACGAGCTGGAAAACGAACAGAAGTCAGCCCTGTCACTCAGCACGCCTCGCGCCCAGTTGTTCGCCGAATGGAACACCGTCCTCAAGGACTGGGTCGATGTCGATAAGGTGCCGGGAATGGAGCTGATCCACGGAGAAATCCTGCGGTTGACCGGTGCCCGGAACCTTCGGGAGGCCCGTAATGCGTTCCTCGACCAACAATCTCCGGACGCGCGCATCAATGTCATTCTGCGTAATGCCGACTCGATAGCCCGCCTGATCTGTGAAGTCGGCCGGCAACTGGATCCCGCGCCGGCCCCCTGACGCAGGTAAAAAAATGCGCAGGCTCAACACCTGCGCATTCGGGACATCTGGCCATCAGGCGTTGATCCAGACTGCGCCCGCCCTGTCGGCCAGCACCACGACCGCACTCCGCAGGACAGTGCAGCAGCGAAGTCAGCCAACGGTCTTTTGATCATTTTTTCACTCCGTTTGTGGATAGTGGCCGCGGAATATCCCGCTTTGGCGGTCATTCCAGTGAAAAATCAGCTCCACATTGATGGGCAATTGCCATGACAGATGTTCTCGGCACCTTGCCCTCAAGGTTAGAATGCCGGAAACCAGGACGAGTCAATGACCCAGAACACCCTCTCCGAAGCCGAATACGATGCGATCACCGATGCCGCCGCGCACTGGTGCATGCGCTTGCACGCCGTCGACTGCACTGCCGAGGAGCGGTTGGCATTCGAGCAATGGCGCGATGCGCATCCGCTGCACGCTTTCGAATACGAGGCCATGCTGGAAATCTGGGATGTCGCCGAACATCTGCCGCGCCCGGAACCTTCGGTGGTCGTACCGATCCGCCAACCGGCACGCACCTGGCGTCAATACGCGGTAGCGGCGTCCGTCTGCGCGCTGGCTCTGCCACTGGCGGCCTGGACCGGATGGAACCTGGGCTGGCTGCCCAACAGCTATCAGCATTTCTCGGCCACCGACAATGTCCACCACGTCACCCTGGGCGATGGCAGTCAGGTCGAGTTGAACCTCAATACCGATCTGACCTTCAGCAATTACAAGGACGAGCGCCGGGTCACCCTGAAAAAGGGAGAGGCCTTTTTCGAAGTCAGCCATGACCTGAGCCATCCGTTTGTCGTCAAGGCCGGCGAAGGCCAAATTCGCGTCACCGGCACCCGTTTCAACGTCTGGATGTATGAAGACCAGGTGAAAGTGAATCTGGTCGAAGGTTCCGTACTGGTCACCAGCAACAGTCAGTTATCCGGCGATGGCCTGCGCCTCGGGCCGTCGATGCAGGCACGCTACAAACATGGCGATTACATGCCGCAAATCAGCCAGACCTACGCCAACGACACTTCGCTGGCCTGGCGCAGCGGCAAGTTGATTCTCGACAATCTGGCGCTGAACGAAGCCCTGCCGTTGATCAACCGTTACCTGGACAAACCGCTGATGCTGGCCGACAGTGCCACGGGATCGATCCGGGTCGGCGGTATCTACAACATCAAGGAGCTCAACAGCTTCGCCGGCTCGATGCCCAAAGTCCTGCCGGTGTTCATCACCCGAAACAAGGATGGCAATCCGGTGATCAACCCGATGCCGCAGCAACCCCCAAAAAGCTGAAGGCCGCCCCTTTTCAAGGGCGGCCTTCAATGGTTGTCGCGATCTCCTGACGACTGATTACTGCGCCGCCACGTTCCCCGTTTTATCCAGCGTTTCACCCACGCTTTGCACCTGATACTGCGGATCAGCCTTGATCTGCTGTTCGGTAAACGGCAATACGCTCCATTGTTTCTTCGAGAACGCTTCGGTCTGATCCCGCGAGTACTTCGATGCCGGATCGCTGGACAACGAAAACGCGAGCAAGCCCTGAGCGTGCGGCCCCTTGTCGTCGAACGTCACCACTTGCAGGTAACTGGTGCCGCTGACGACCTCAAGCTTGCCGTCTTCACGCGGCACACTCTGGATCGCGTTGTAGATGCCCAGCGTCCCCGGGCCGCCATGGATTGGCGTCTGCTGACCACCACTGCTGACCACCTGGACATCGCCCCAACGGGTTTGTGCTGTCAGCCCCATTTTGCCGGCCGACTCGGCTGACGCCAGCATCGCTTCGCGCAGTGCCTTGGCCACTTCGGGCCTTTCAGTCGCCAGTCCGCGCGGGGTGTGCTGCGCGTCTTTCGGATCGAATGCCACTCGCCAGATGTCCGGCGATTCCTGCAAGGTCTGCATGATGTTCTGGAAGTGCACCAGGCCCATTCCCGAATCCAGGTTGGCTCGACCGTCCCATGCCTTGAGACCCGTGCACACCGATTTCAGTGCTGCCTCGGCACCGGTTGGCGATGCACAGAACTTCAGCAGATCCGGCAGCACTTGAGTGGCCAGAAACACCTGATCATCCATCACCATGCGTTGCAGGTCCTGCACCGACACCGAACCTTTTTTGCCCAGGGTCGCCAGGCGATCCAGCGCAAAACGCGAGCGCAGTCCCAGTGGCTGACCTTCCTGACTGATCAGCGGTGAAAATCCGGTCAGCGGTTGCGCGGGGTTGGCCAGCCACGCGGAGTCGTTGGAGTGCTGGACGAAATCCTTGCGTAACAACTGAGGCAGTTGGCTGGACGCATAAATACCCTTTTGAGCGGCTTGCGGATCGATGTCCCAGGCGCAGGCGCTGTTGGAGCCGTCGAGCACAATCATTTTCAGGCCGATACGCGGGTCGCTGCACTTGGCCAGTTTGTCGGCACTGACGTTCGGCACGACCGACAGGTTCATGTACAGCGTCTGCCCCTTGTCATCCACCGCCAGGGTGTTGACCCACGGGATGCCCTGGATCTTGTGCACTGAATCCTGCAGATCCTTGAGACTCTCGGCGCGGTTCATCGCGTACCACTGCATCAACACGCGATCATTGTCGAGGTTGGCATCGCGCAGGCTGTAGGCGTATTGATTGTCCCAGTCGAGCTTGCCCGGCCACTGCACGATCGGACCGAACTGCGAGCTGTAGATATCGCGCGATACCGGCGTCACCTGCCCGTCCGCCTGCTTGACCTGCACCGTCACTGTTTGCTTGTTCAACGGCAGTGATTTGCCATCGAGCAGGTAGCGGGTCGAGTCCTTAGGATCGAGTTGCAGGCGATACAGAGTGAAATGCTTGGACGAGTCGACCGTGTGGGTCCAGGCCAGATGCTGGTTGAAACCGATGTTGATCATCGGCAGCCCCGGCAGCGCCGCGCCCATCACATCCAGTTTGCCGGGAATGGTCAGGTGCATCTGATAGAAACGCATGCCACCGACCCACGGGAAATGCGGGTTCGCCAACAACATCCCGCGGCCGTTGAAGGAGCGCTCGTTGCCCACGGCCACCGCGTTGCTGCCACGATCCAGGGCGAAGCGTTGCAGGCGCGTTGCGGCCAGCTCATAAGCGCGGGCATGACGTTCGTTTTGCGCAGTGGCTTGCGGCGGCGTGGCGCCGGCCAGTGCCTCGGCGAACTGACCGACGCCGCCCTCGACCAGCAACCGGCGCGTCAGCTTCACCAGGTCTTCGGCCGAGATATCACGCACCCATTCACCCTGGCACTGTTGCGGCAGCCCTTGCTGACGACGCTCGGCCAGATAACGGTTGTAGCCGGCGGCATAACCTTGCACCAGATCACGGACTTCGACCGGCTGCGCCTGCCAGAAGGCATTCACCGCCTGCGGGGTGTTGAGCCATTGGAAGAACACGTCACTGACACGATTTTCGCGCTCTTCAACCGTCAATTGCTCCGGTCCGAAGTATCGCGACCGCTCGCCGTTGACCGTCACGATTTCGTTGGCCAGCAGACACAGATTGTCCTGCGCATAGGCGTAACCGATGCCAAATCCGAGACCGCGTTCGTTTTCCGCACGGATATGCGGTACGCCAAAACTCGTGCGACGGATATCGGCACCGGCCTGGGTGGAAGGACTGAACGCATGCGCCGACAGACTCAGCCCGAGAAACACGCCGGCAAGGGTCAGTCCGGTTAACTGCCTGGAAATAATCACACTCGCTCCTGATCGAAATGCCGAAGAGCGGACCGGCGCGCCACATTCGAATGCGTCGTGCGCTGCGGCCCGCCCTGAAATCACCCACGCGTCCGCGCGCAATGAGCCTTTTCAGAAAACGAAGCCGAGGGAAAAAATTTAGTCTGTCGCAAGCCCGTTTCGAGCCCGGATCACGGAGAAAAGACGAATCAACGACAAAATTTCTACATTTTTCACTTCATGATTTGTCGGGCTGAAACGTCTTGTTTAGAGAGAGCACCAGTAACCTTTCCTGATCAGGCTCTGAAAAGGAGTAATCGCATGTACAACCCGCAACTACCATCGGACGGTAGCCAGGCACCACAAGGAGCTTCCATGGGTTCGCACGCCGGCGTATTCGGACAAAGGGCCGAGCGCCACGGTAATGAACGTATTCGACTGCTGCTCAAGAGTTTCGGCCTGCGCACCAGTCTGATTCGCCTGAAAGTCATCGACGCCCTGCTGATCGCCGCCCAGAGCGAGCGCAACCTGGGTGTGCGCGGTGTCCACAGCCAATTGCTGGAACTGGGCATTCCGCTGTCTTTTCTCAGCGTGCGCGAAGTGCTGAAGCGCCTGTGCGCCGAAGGTGTGATCACCTTCAACGCCGACAAGAGCTACAGCCTGCATCCACAGGCTGCCGCCGTCCTCAATAGCGATTGAGATCCTTCTTGAGCGCCGTCAGGGTTTGACCTTGCGGCGCATCACACCATTGATCACCACCACGACCACCGCCACGCCAATGGCGATGTACTGGAACACTTTCTGGCTGATCATCCCGGCGTTCTGCATCCAGGAAAGGCCGAACATGATCGCCAATACGGTAAGGGCGATCAGAATCGAGTATTTCAAACGTTGCGACTGAGTCATTGCGAATTCCTGAAACTTTGAAATGTATCGGGTTTGTATCGGCTTTCATGCCATCGGCATACCGTGTCACGGGGATGCGCCGCTATAAACGGGGTCTCATGTTACAGCCGATGAAGAGCTTTGGCTCCATGCGGCGTTAACCATGAGGACTTTTGAAATGCTGCGTCGAATCACCTGGCTGATTCCTGTATTGGCGCTGCTCACGCTGAGCGGCTGTATCATTTTCCCCCACGGCGGCTGGCATGGTGACCATCGCTACTATGGCGCGCCCGGCCCAGGCTACTACCAACATCGGTAAATCCGACTGTTGAACGACACTGATATCCATCTCTTCAAATGCAACAATTGATTAAACGCCCGTAAAAAATGCCCACGAGGATGTGGGCATTTTCCGTATATATCCCCCATCAAAATGTCGGACGTTTCGCCAGCGGCAGTCAGTAATCCGCCTTCGGCAATACCCTGCAAACCTGCGACATACCACGTCGCAGCAACGACGTAGGAACACGCCACCTCACGCCCCTACCCTTTGCGCTCTATCCTTTGAAGGCCATGGAAGCGCATGCAAAGAACACTCATCGATATCCCGCCACTAAAAACGCTTGGCTTCTGTCTGGCCGTCACGCTGTTCGAGTGGCTGACCTACATGGCCAGCGACATGATCATGCCGGCCATGCTCACTGTCACCGAAGACCTCGGTGCCGATCCACGTCATATCCCCAATGCATTCAATCTTTATCTGCTCGGAGGCGTCTGCCTGCAATGGCTGATCGGGCCTCTGTCCGACCGGTTTGGTCGTCGTCCCTTGTTGCTGATCGGCTGTGTGCTCTTCGGTATGACCTGCCTGGCTGCAATCGCCGCGCCCGGCATTGAAGTCTTCAATGCGTTACGGCTACTGCAAGGCATGGGGCTGGGGTTCGTGGTGGCTGTCAGTTATCCCGCGCTCCAGGAGGTGTTCTGTGAAGCGGATGCCGTGCGGCTCATGGCGCTGCTTGGCAACGTGGCGCTGTTGTCGCCGCTGCTCGGCCCGTTGCTGGGCAGCCTGTTGCTGGAATGGCTGAGCTGGCGCGAACTGTTCCTGGCCCTGGGCCTGGTTGCCGCCATCGCTTGGGCCGGACTCTACGCCTGCATGCCGGAAACCATCGGGGTCGTTCGCCGCAATGGTAGCCATCAGGCTCCGATTGCGCTGTCCTGGCGACAGACACGCCGTCGCTATCTGGCCCTCTTGCGCAACCCGAAGTTTCTCAGCGCAAGCCTTGCGCTCGGGCTTATGAGCTTGCCGCTCATTGCGTGGATCGGACTCTCGCCACTGTTGCTGATCCAGTTGCTTGGCTTGTCGACGCGAGAGTACGCCTTGTGGCAGATCCCGATTTTCGCAGCAGTCATCGTCGGCAATCTGATTCTCGACCGATTGCTGGCCTCGCGCGAACTGGCGCAATTGATTCGCCTGGCGCTCTGGCCGTTTTGCCTCGGACTCTTGACCCTGCTGGCGGGCGCTCTGACGGGCCTGTCCCTGGGCTTGCTGATTGCCGGCCTCGCGCTGTACGCCGTTGGTCTGGGCATGAGCAATGCGGCGCTGTATCGGCTGGCGCTGTTTTCCAGCGATGACAGCAAAGGCCTGGTCTCGGCCGCGGTGGGCATGATCTCGATTGCAGTGATGGGCACCGGCGGTTCGATCATCGCGGCGATTGTCGGCGGTGCCCGCCTCGAATCCTTCGCCCTTTGGTCTGCGCTCGGCGGGCTGCTGAGCCTGCCCCTCTTGTACCGGTTTCTACGAAACGCCTCGGCAGTAACCACTTCCTCGTCACATCAATAACAAGGACGCCTGATGTTCCATTTCCCCCATAGCGACGCACTCTGTGCGTTGACGCAACCCTATTGTCCGGAATCCGTGCCGACAGGGCTTTTTGATCGAGCCATGGCCGAAATAAGCCGGTTTCACAGCGAGCACACGCCTGGCTATGAGCATTGGCTCAATGCCAACGGGCTGATGGTGGCAGACCTGGACAGCCTCGACGACTGGTCGAGACTGCCGCCGATCTTCGCCAGTTTTTTCAAGCAACAACAACTGCTCAGCCCGACCGGTGCACAGGCACTGGAACTCACATCGTCAGGCACCAGCGGCCAGAAAAGCCGCATGCGTTACGACGAGCGCAGTCTGTCCGCTGCCCAATACATGGTCGAACGGATCTTCCACCACTATGGCTGGGACCGTTCGCAAACGCCGTGCAACTACTTGCTGCTGAGTTACGAGCCCGAAGCCAGCATCACCCTTGGAACGTCATTCACCGATCAGTTCCTGTGTCGGTTCGCTCCGGTCAATCGCGTGGCTTATGCCTTGCGCCGGACCGGTGGCAGCCATGAGTTCGACTGCTTCGGCGTCATCTCGGCGTTGCAGTCCTTTGCCGAAGAAGGCCTGCCGGTGCGGATCTTCGGGTTTCCTGCATTTCTCTGGCAAACCCTGCAACGCATGCAGACCACCGGCGTGGCCGATCTGCAACTGGCAGCGGATTCACTGACTCTGTTTGGCGGCGGCTGGAAAACCAGCGCCGCGCAGGAAATCCCCCGCCGCAAGCTTTACGAGCGTATCCACCAGCAATTGGGAATCGACATCGCCCGATGCCGCGACGGCTACGGTGCGGTCGAGCATCCGGTGCCTTACCTCGAATGCGCTCACCATCATTTCCATGTTCCGGTCTATTCGAAGGTATTTGTGCGTAGCCCCTCCGATTTCACCGTCCTGCCCTATGGTCGGCCGGGGCTGCTGAGTACGGTCTCGCCCTACATTTCTTCGAGCCCCGCTCATGCGGTGGTCATGAGCGACCTCGTCACCCTGCACCCCGGCGCAAGCTGCGGCTGCGGCCTGGACGGCGACTGGTTCGAACTGCATGGCCGCGCTGCCACCACTGCCGGCAGAAGTTGTGCCATGGCAGCGTCCGAACTGCTGGGGAGGCACTGATATGTATTTGATCGATGGACAACTTCACGCTGACTTCGGATTCGATAACGCGCTGGATCAGTTGCGTCATGCCCTGCCCCAACGCCTGAACTCGCCTCTGCACAGCGAGACGGTCATCCATGCGGCCGCCGCGTTCGCCCTCCGGTTGGGCGATGTCAGCCTGGCCCTGCCGCTGGACGTCGAACAACGTCAGTCACTGATCGAGTTCTGCCAGCCTCAAGGACTGCAGCGCAAGCTTGAACGCGAGCTCGGCGATCAACCCGGGGCGCTGCGTCGCTTCGATTATCGCCAACCACGCTTCGAGCGCTGGAGCCCGCTGGGCCTGGTGGTCCACATCACCCCCGGCAACGCGGCACTTCTGGCGTTTTGCGCAGTGATCGAAAGTCTGTTGGCCGGCAACGTCAACTGGCTGCGCCCCAGCAGCAGCGATCAGGGACTGACCGCGCAATTGCTCCACGCACTGACGCAATGCGACCCCAGTGGCCAACTCGCGGGGCATGTCGCTGTCGTTCCGGCGACCACCGCGCACATCGGCCAGCTGTGCCAATGGGCCAACGGCGTCTCGGCCTGGGGTGGTGAATCGGCCCTGCAAGCGATTCGTCAGCAGATCCCCGTCGGATGCCGCTGGATCGATTGGGGGCACCGCATCAGCTTCGTTTATCTGACGCCGGACGCCGCCTCGCCACAGGCGCTGGACGCCGTTGTGGACGAAGTCTGCCGTCTCGATCAGCAAGCGTGCTCGAGCCCGCAATGGCTGTTGGTGGACAGCGAAGATGAGACTGTCCTGCGCGGTATCGGTGAGGGTCTGAGCGAAGCATTCGAACGCCGTGCGGGGCAATGGCCGCCATTGCAACCAACCCTTCAGGAAGCTTCGCAAATCACCACCGACACAGCCATGGCCAGGCTTGCGCACAGTTTCACCGAGGTGTCTGGCGAGGTCTGGACAGCTCCGGGCTGGCGGGTGATCTGGACCCATGATTTACAATTGAAGCCTTCGCCGCTGTTTCGCAGTTTGCTGCTCAAGCCACTGCCGCGCACACGGCTGATCGACGCATTGCTGCCATGGCGAAACGTGCTGCAAAGCTGTGCCTTGATCTGCCCGGAACAACATATTGCTGATCTTTCGCAAAACCTGATCGCCGCCGGCATTACCCGGATCGCCCCGATCGAGGCCATCCACGATGGCTACGGCGGCGAACCCCACGACGGCGTCTATGCCTTGCAGCGATTGAGCCGGCGGGTATCGGTCAGCCTGGCGTCGGCGCAGTTGCCCACCCACGCCACGCTCGACAGCTCAGCCATTGCGCCTTGCGTGACTGACCTGCCGATCATGAGCAAGGAAGACTTCGTCACACGCACCATCAACCCTTCGGCCCAACTGTACTTCCGTTCTGGTGGCAGCAGCGGCGTGCCGGCGCTGTCGGGTTTCAGTTATCGGGACTTCCGCCAACAGATGCGCGCGACGGCCGATGGTCTGTTTGCTGCAGGTCTCGATCCCACTCACGACCGGGTGATGAACCTGTTTTTCAGTGGTGGGTTGTATGGCGGCTTTTTCAGTTTCGCCAAAGTGCTGGAGCAACTGGACATCACTCACCTGCCGATGGGGGCCCCGGCCGATGATGACTACCGGGAGATCGCCCAATTGATCGTCGAACAGCGGGTGAACACGCTGATCGGCATGCCGAGCACCCTGCACCGCTTGTTTCTCAACGAGCAGACGCGGCTGCGCGCCTATGGCGGGGTCGAAAAGGTATTTCTTGGCGGCGAACACCTCGGCGAACAGAGCCGTCAGTTGCTGCAAGACTGTGGCGTCAGCCTGATCCGCTCGGCGATATACGGCAGTGTCGACGCCGGCCCACTCGGTCACGCGTGCCCAGCCACAGGCGACGGTGTGTTTCACCTTTTGAGCGATATCCAGCATCTGGAAATTGTCCAATTCGAAACCGACCAGCCAGTTCGTGACGACGAGACAGGTCGCCTGGTGTTCACCTCCCTCGCTCGAGAAGGTCAGGACGTTCAGCGTTATGACGTCGGCGACAGCGGTCGCTGGGTCTCTGGTCGCTGCGAATGCGGTCTGGCGTCGCCGCGGTTCGAACTGCTGCAACGCCACGGCAGGTTGGTGCGCATCGGCACCGATTTCATCTGCCTCTCGGAACTGGCGCAGCACCTGCAGACCGAGTTTCAGGTGATCCTCGAACATGCCCCCGACGGACTGGAATGCATGAAATTTCTAAGTGCGCTCGCCCCCCAAGACGTGCATCGCCGATTGCTGGGCTACCCGACGCTGGCAACCCTTGTGCAGACCGGGCTGCTGACAGTGGACGCGCAAATATGCGCCATCGACCGGTTCAGCCGAAACAAACACAGCGGCAAGACCCCGCTGCTGATCGATAATCGAGGAGCCCGCGCCTCCTCCGTTCTGCAAGGAGCTCACCATGAAATCAAGGATTGAATTGCAGGAGCTGGTCGCTTTTGCGCGTCAGCATTCAAGCTTTTACGCCAGCCACTTTGCCAGCGTCCCCGAGCAGGTAACGGCACTGACCGATTTACCCGTGATTGACCCCGCGCACTACTGGAAAGGCAGCCAGGACCTTGACCGCTGGCCGGTATTGACCGCAAGCCTGGGCAACGCACTGGTGTTCAAAACCGGAGGGACCACCAGCGATGGCAAACTGTCGGTCTTCGAGCGGCGGGAATGGCAAACGCTGGTGGAGGATTTCGGTCGCAGCCTCACCGGGCAACTGAACAAGGGCGATCGGGTCGCCAACCTGTTCTTTGCCGGCGACCTGTATGCCAGTTTCATCTTCACTCACGATGCCTTGGCGCATGTCGAGCCGGGCGTCGTGGAATTCCCTTTCACCGGCCACGTCGACTCCACCGTGCTGGCGGATACGATTTCTCGTCATCGGATCAATGTACTGGCCGGTTTACCGGCGCACATGTTGACCTTCGCCGCGTGGCTGGAACGCCAGGGGCGGCGGCTGGAGTGCATCGAATGTCTGCTCTATGGCGGTGAAAGCCTGTTCCCGGCGCAGTTGCAACTGCTCGGCCGGGTATTCCCCAATGTACGCGTCACCTCCATGGGGTACGCCAGTGTCGACGCTGGCCTCATAGGCACCAGTCATCGCGACTGCGCCTTGGGTGAACACCGGATGGCGAAGGGCCACAGCGTGCTGGAAATCCTCGACGAACAGACCGGCGAGGTGATCGAGGAATGCGATCGCACAGGACGTCTGGTGATGACCAATCTCACCCGGCGACTGATGCCGTTGATTCGTTACCCGGTCGGCGACCGCGCCTGCTGGCGAGAACTCGAGCGAACACCCAGGCGCAAATTCGCGTTGATGGGCCGCAGCGCCGACAGCCAGCGAGTCAGGGTAGGAATCCTGACACTGCTGCCCGATGAAATCGGCGAAACGGTGCGACGCCTCACCGGCAGTGACGATTGGCAATTGGTGATCGAACAGGCCGGAACGAAAGATATCCTGCGCCTGAAATGGGCTCCGGACGCTGTGCAATCCGCAGACACAGACCGAAGACTGCACAGCGCGCTGATTGAACGTTACCCGTTGATCAAACAACTGAATGCCGATCACTTGCTGGACGTGGAGATTCACTGCTGCACGGTTCAGGACCTGTCACGCCATCCGCGCTCCGGCAAACGCCAGCGCGTACTGGATCTGCGCGTCTACGACAGCCCGCCCATGGAACACCGCTGATGGAAACAGTTACCCTGCGCAGTTACCGCAACAGCGACGCTGTGGCCGTGAGCAACCTGTTCCGAAAAACCTACGGCGATCTTTACGCCCAGCCTCACGTCTATCTGCCCTGCATGATTGATCGCAACCATGCGCTGGGGCGCTGGCACTCTCTGGTCGCCGTCGCCGAAGATCAAATGCTGGGACACGCGACCTTGATTCGTGCCAAGGGATCGCACATCGCCGAGCTGGCGTTGAGCGTGGTTGACCCTGAAACCCGAGGTCAGAACATTGCCACCCGCCTGGGACGGCAGCTGTTGATTCATGCGCAAGCCCTGGGATACCGGGGCGTGACGATCAAACAGGTCACCGGCCATCCTTACACACAGCGCATGGCAGCCAGTCTCGGCTTTCAGAGTGTCGGATGGCTGCCCGACCATGTCCCGTCTCCATTTAATGCCTCGGCGCGGGAATCGCTGGTCATCGGTTACACGCCTGTCGACGATAACCGACGTCCGCTCCCGACCCAGGCGTGGCCCGAAAGCTGCCGGGATTTCATGAGGCAGATGTGCAGCGTGTTCGGAACACAGGACAAGGCCGCGCCCTGGGTGGGCGAACCGGTGCAGCTGGAACAACAATTGAACCGGTATGAAGGCATTTTCAAAGAGATCGATGGCGGCTTGCTCAAGCAGTTGCAGGAACTGCCGGCGCATTGGCTCATTTCAGTCAGGCTCAGGCTGGCAAAGGAATTCGCAAGCGCTTTTCACTTGCTGACGACGGCGGGATTCGTGTTCACCGGGGTGGTGCCGGATGAGAGAGGAGCTGGCTGGCTGGCGTTGTTTCATCGTGGCGCCAGGCCACCGGCGTTGACGCTGATTTGCCCGCAGATGCAGCGGCTGCATGACGACCTGCAATCGCTCATTGCCAAGCCATCATCGTCCGTGTAACGCAAGAATGCCCAGGCCCTGCGCATCGGAGGGCCTGGTTTTACGCGATCAAGCCTTGGCGCTGACGCCTTTGTCGGTCGGAGGCGGACGTTCACCGCCCTGTCCGTAGGTTTTCAGGCTCTGCAGCACATAAATGGCTTTCTTGTACTCCGGGATCAACGTATTGGCGTACTTGTTGCCCTTGAGGCTGTTGTTGTTGATGGTGTCCAGTTGCGTGGCGAAATATTCCAGCGCATTGAACTTGGCATCCGGGTCTTTCTGAATGCCGAAACGATCGAACTTGTCACCGGCATTGAGCAGCGTCATCGAGGTCACTTCGGAAATGAGGCCCCGGCTGCGCAGGAAGTCAGTCAGTTTGCCCAATTGCTTGGGAGTGACGTTTTCCGGATCGAACCCCTTGATGTTCTTGTGCAAACGCTGCTTGTCCATTTCCGCCGTGTTGAGAACGGTGGGGTCGTTGCCGACCAGGGCCAGCATCTGCTTGACCTTCACGCTTTGAGAAACCGGTTTGCCCGCGCTCCCTGCATCTCGAACCAGCAAACCTGCCTTGGGCTGCCACGCGCCGGTATAACCAACGGTCATGAGCGTGCTCCTTGCGAAAAGAACATGAAAATATCCTTGTGGAACGTCTTGAGTTGCCCGGAGTATCGGCCGGCAAACTGATGTCACCAATCTGTTTTTCACTTTTTTACAAATTTTGTACATTCTCGATACAAAGCACTGCAAGCCCCGCAGATATTGAGCCAGAGCCGCTTGGCCAGTCCGGCGAAAATCGGCTTTTTACTCTAACGAACGGGCTGGTTAGTTTGCATGTGTCGGATCTGTTACTTGCCGGTCAGCGTTTCAAAACTTTTTAGCACGTGAGTACCTAAAGCTTCCTCGCGCCGCGACGATACGTAAGGGATACCCCTACTGTTTTACTCCTCGCCCCTAATAAGAAACGCTGCTCAAGGACCGGTCTCCATGCCCGCATTCCGTACCATTCAGGCTCGCTACACGCTGTTTCTGGTTCTATTTATCCTGTTGCTGTCGGTCCTGACCGTGGTAGGCATCAGCCAGTTGGTCGCGCCGAAACTGCGTCATACCGAAGAGCAGGTGGTGCTCAACCGCATTGCCGAGGTCGCCGAGCAGATCCAGGGCGAACTGAACAAGGTTCAATCGCAGCAACGCAGCATCACCCAGACCATCCCGCTGCTCGACAGTGCCGCCATCGATACGGTGCTGCCGGGGCTGGTGGACCAGTACGGTGAATTGAAAGTATTTGGCGGTGGTATCTGGCCACTGCCCGGTCAGCGTGAGGCGGGACGCAACAAGTTCAGCACCTTCTGGCACCGCGACGGCTCCGGCAAACTGGCCGTGAACACCTTCTGGAACAGCGACGCAGCGCCCAACTATTACGACCAGAGCTGGTACAAGGGCGGCCTGCAGACACCGCGCGGCCAATGCGCCTGGGCCGCCGCCTATAAAGACGATGCCAGCGCCGAGCCACGCACCAACTGCGCCATGGCCATTCAGAAGAACGGCACGACCTGGGGTGTATCTACCATCGACGTGACGCTGGGCTTCTTCAACGACCTGGTGGCGCGCAAGGAAAAAGACCTCAGTGCCGAAATGCTGATCGTCGAGGCCGACGGCAAAATCATCAGCAACAGCTCGCGCATCAATGGCCCGATCGTGCTGAAAAACATCAGCGACCTGGCTGGCAGTTCACCTTTCGCGAGTCAGGTAAAGGCTGGCTTGCAGCAACGTGATCAGGCCCAGCGCGTCGAGTTCGACAACAACGGTGAAGCCAGCACTTTCTTCATGCGGCCGATCGAAGGCACGCCCTGGTTCCTCGCCACCGCCCTGCCGACCAAGTTGATCACGGCTCAGCGCGATGACGTGCTCAGCACCCTGAGCCTGTTGCAGATCCCGCTGGTGATCCTGCTGGTGCTGTGGCAGGTCTATGCGATCCGCCAATTGATCCAGCGCATGAAGGCCCTGAAAGCCAACATCGATCTGCTGTCCAGCGGCGATGCCGACCTGACCCGACGCATCACCATCCGTGCCGAAGACGAACTCGGTGCGATCGGTCACTCGGTCAACACCTTCATCGCCTACCTGCAAAACATGATCGGCGAAGTCACTCAGGCCACCGGCGCCATGGCCTCGAGCCTCGACAACCTGCAACGCACGTCGCAGCACACCAGCCAGATCCTGCTGCGCCACGCTTCGGAAACCGATCAGACCGTCACCGCCATCAACGAGATGAGTTCGACCGCTGAAAGCGTCGCCCAGAATGCCGCTGAAACTGCAGCCTTCACCCAGCGCGCCAACGAAAATGCCGATCGCTCGCGGGTCGTGGTGGGCGAAGCCTCAAGCAGCGTCGTCGCGCTGATCGACGAAGTGGCCAGCGCCACGCACAAAGTCGAAAGCATGCAACAGGACGCACAGCGCATCACCGAAATCCTCGGTGTGATTGGCGCTATTGCCGGCCAGACCAACCTGCTGGCGCTGAACGCCGCCATCGAAGCGGCCCGCGCCGGTGAACAGGGCCGCGGCTTTGCGGTAGTGGCCGACGAAGTCCGCGCCCTCGCCGCCCGTACCCAGGCCAGCACCTCGGAAATCAACGAAATGTTGACCCGCCTGACCCAAGGCGTGAGCTCGTCTGTCAGCGCCATGGAAAACACCCAGGCCAGTTGCCAGTCCGCCGCCGACGCCACGGCGCGGGTCAACAGCGGGCTGGACGAGATGGCCGGTTCGGTCAGCCACATCAACAGCCTCAGCACGCAAATTGCCACCGCCGCCGAACAGCAGAGCGCCGTCACCGAAGAGATCAACCGCAGCATGGTGCAGATCCGCCACATGGTCGATGAACTGGTACAAAGCGGTCAGGCCAGCGAGGTCAACACCCGACAACTGCTGGAAGCCAACAGCCGGGTCAGCGCAATCATGGGCCGGTTCAAGGTGCGCTGATCCCCGGTTTCCTGACAGATCTGTCATCTCTCGCTCAGCGGGCTGTCAGCCTTGATCTACGATCATGCTGGCAGCCTGCCTTGTATCACTTGGAAACACTCCGTTGATGCCGGGCAGGAAAATCCGGTCAAAATGCGTTCTTTTTTGACCGTCACTCAAGCCGAGAGCCCTCCATGCGAAACCATCTGCGTCTGGCCGCCCTGAGCGCGCTGTTCATTTCCTCCCTGGCGCAAGCCGCCGACCTCATACCAATCGAAGTTCACCGCGACGCCAACTGCGGCTGCTGCAAAAAGTGGATCAGCCACCTGGAAGCCAATGGCTTCAAGGTCGAAGACCACGTCGAAGCCGACATGAGCAGCTTCAAGCAACAACACGGCGTACCGCCGCGCCTGGCGTCCTGCCACACCGCAATCATCAACGGCAAATTCGTCGAAGGACACGTCCCCGCAGAACAGGTGCTGGCCCTGAGCAAGCGCGACGACCTGCTGGGTGTGGCCGCTCCGGGGATGCCGATGGGCTCGCCGGGCATGGAGATGGACGGCATGAGCGATGCCTATCAGGTCATCGGCCTCAAGAAGGACGGTGCCGATGTGGTGGTGGCGGACTACCCGGCCCATTGATGGCGGCGGGTTATCTCGGGCTGTTCTTCGCTGCATTTGGCGCGGCAACCTTGTTGCCGTTGCAATCGGAAGCCGTGCTGGTCGGGCTGCTGGTCAGCGATCGCTATTGGCTTTGGGGATTGCTGGCGGTGGCGACGCTGGGCAATGTCCTTGGCTCGCTGGTCAATTGGTGGCTGGGGCGAGGACTGGAGCGGTTTCAGGATCGGCGCTGGTTTCCGGTCAGCCCGAAGCACATGGCTCGCGCCCGTGCTCACTATCAGCGTTATGGTCACTGGTCGCTGCTGCTCAGTTGGCTGCCGATCATCGGTGATCCCCTGACGTTGATCGCCGGTGTGATGCGTGAACCGCTCGGGCGCTTTCTGCTGATCGTCACCCTGGCCAAGGGCGCCCGGTATGGGGTGCTGGCGATGCTCACCCTGGGCTGGCTCGGTTGAACGATCGGGCGCGGGCATTGCCTGTGTTTAACGTCGCCCTAATCCGGCCGTTCCAGCATCGGCCGATTTCCTGTGGAGTTGTCCTATGTCTGTGTCGCTGACCCGCTGGCTGCCCGGCCTGTTGCTGACCGCTGCCCTGCCCCTGTTCGCCCATGCCGAAGGCCCGCAATACGGCGCGGAACTGCAAGGTTTCGATTATCCCTACACCCTCAAGCACTTTGCCTTTCAGTCCCAGGGCCAGTCTCTGCAGATGGGTTACATGGACGTCGCCGCCCACGGCAAGGCCAACGGGCGCACCGTGGTGCTGATGCACGGCAAGAATTTTTGCGGCGCGACCTGGGACAGTTCCATCCAGGCCCTGAGCGAGGCCGGTTACCGGGTGGTAGCGCCGGATCAGATCGGCTTCTGCACCTCCAGCAAACCCGATCATTACCAGTACACCTTCCAACAACTGGCGGCGAACACCCAGCAATTGCTCAAGGCACTGGGCATCCAGAAAGCCACCCTGCTCGGTCACTCTACCGGCGGCATGCTCGCCACCCGCTATGCCTTGCAATACCCGGATCAGGTCGAACAACTGGCGCTGGTCAACCCGATCGGCCTGGAAGACTGGAAAGCCCTCGGCGTGCCATATCGCAGCGTTGACCAGTGGTATCAGCGCGAACTGAAAGTCACCGCCCAAAGCATCCGCGACTACGAGCGCAGCACCTATTACGACGGGCGCTGGAAACCCGAATTCGATCGCTGGGTGGATATGCTCGCCGGCCTGAGCAACGGCCCGGGCAAGACTCAGGTCGCATGGAACTCGGCGCTGATCTACGACATGATCTTCACCCAGCCGGTGTACTACGAGTTCAAGGACTTGAAAATGCCGACCCTGTTGCTGATCGGCACCTCCGACACCACGGCCATCGGCAAGGACATTGCGCCGCCCGAGGTGAAAGCGAAAATCGGCCACTACGAAGTGCTGGGAAAACAGGTGGCCAAACTGATTCCGCAGTCCACGCTGGTGGAATTCCCGGGCATGGGCCACGCCCCGCAGATGGAAGAACCGGCGCAGTTCCACCAGGCGCTGCTCGGCTGGCTGAACAAAACCAATCCCGTTCGTTGAGGAGTCAAGGCTGATGGCGGTGCAGATTGCAGTGATCGATGACTGGCAGGACGTCGCGCGGGGCGTAGTCGACTGGTCGGTGCTCGACAGTCTCGGCGAAGTGACCTTCGTCCATGAGTACCCGACGGACAACGCCACGCTGGCCGAACGCCTGGGCCGGTTCGAGGTGATTTGCGTGATGCGCGAACGCACGCGCTTCGATGAAGACCTGCTCAAGCGTTTGCCGAACCTCAAATTGCTGGTCACCGGCGGCATGCGCAACGCGGCGCTGGACATGCCGGCCGCCGCCCGGCTCGGAATCAAGGTCTGTGGCACCGACAGTTACAAGCACGCGGCACCGGAACTGACCTGGGCGCTGATCATGGCTGCCACCCGCAATCTGGTGAACGAAGCCAACGCCCTGCGCGCCGGTCAATGGCAGCAAGGACTGGGCGGCGACCTGCACGGCAAGACCCTCGGCATTCTCGGGCTGGGCAGCATCGGCCAACGGGTGGCGCAGTTCGGGCAGGTGTTCGGCATGCGGGTGATCGCCTGGAGCGAAAACCTGACCGCCGAACGTGCCGAACAGGCCGGCGTCACCTATGTCAGCAAGCAGCAATTGTTCGAACAGGCTGACGTGCTGTCGGTGCACCTGGTGCTCAGCGACCGCAGCCGTGGTCTGGTCGATGCTCAGGCACTGGACTGGATGAAGCCCACTGCCCTGCTGGTCAACACCGCGCGCGGGCCGATCGTCGACGAAGCGGCGCTGATCAAGGCCTTGCAGAAACAACGCATCGCCGGGGCCGCTCTGGATGTGTTCGATCAGGAACCGTTGCCTGCGCTGCATCCGTTTCGCACGCTGGACAACGTACTGGCCACGCCTCACGTCGGGTACGTCAGCCGGCAGAACTATCAGCAATTCTTTTCTCAGATGATCGAAGACATTCAAGCCTGGTCGGCGGGAGAACCGATTCGACTGCTGAATTGACCTTCATCCAATTCGCGGGCAGCCCCTGCCCGCGAAGCAGAACACACTGACCGCACGCCAACACAACTGCCCGCACCGCAACAGTGCACCCGCACTTTCCTCGCGCCCGAAAACGTGACCAGCCAGTCACCGTTTTGCACCGCCCACAACTGAAAACATGCACTTCGTCGGTGCGATGCGCTTCTCAAAGCCACGTATTCCGTGAGCCTGCAACAGATTGTCGAACAATTCGTCCGATTGCCCTGGCCCGCTCTAGGATCTGGCCTAGACTGGTTTTCGCGGGGCGAAACCGGTCGGTCACAATGCGGAAATTTTGTCGAAACTTTTGCTGATCGCGACGGGTCATCTGAAAGACAAGGCCAAAGCGACTGGTTCATTCCTTGCAATGGTCTCTTCACCCATTCTGCTTGCGCGTGTTGGGTAGCGTTTGCTCACCGATGCGTGGCGCGTTTGCGCCCGGCCACAGGATTTGGCCATGGACATCGCTTGTTCAAGACAAGAATCAGATCAACAAAACGGGAGATTCATATGATCAGTGCGGCATTGGATATTCAGGGAGAGCGTGCTCATCAGCCGGTCGGCGAATCGAGCACCGTGAGCGTTCCCGGCAGCCGGTCGATCAACGTCCCGGGCACCAAGACGCTGGCACCGGTAGCCAGTCAGAATCCCAACAAGAAGAAAGTGTTGTTCGTGACCTCGGAAATCGCCGATCTGGTGAAGACCGGCGGTCTTGGTGACGTTTCTGCCGCCCTGCCCCGCGCGATGGCGCATCTGCACGATGTCCGGGTCCTGATCCCCGGTTACCCGCAAGTGATGAACAGTGAAAATCCGATCCACATCATCGGCGAACTGGGCGGCCACGCAGCGCTGCCACCGTGCAAGATCGGGCGCATGGACATGCCTGACGGCCTGGTCATTTATGTGTTGATCTGCCCCGAACTCTACGCCCGCGAAGGATCCCCCTACGGTGCCAACAACGGTCGCGACTGGCCGGACAACCACATTCGTTTCGCTCGTCTGGGGCTGGCCGCCGCCGATATCGCCGCCAACCTCGCACAAATTCACTGGTGCCCGGATCTGGTGCACGCGCATGACTGGCCGGCCGGCTTGGCGCCGGCCTACATGCACTGGCGCGGGCAGCGCACGCCGACCCTGTTCACCATTCACAACCTGGCCTATCAAGGCGTGACCAGCCTCGGTTCGTGCCCGGAACTCGGGATCCCCGCCCATGCCCTGCAACAGGAAGGCATGGAGTTCTACGGCAAAATGTCGTTCCTCAAGGCCGGCATGGCCTATTCGAGCCACATCACCACGGTCAGTGCCACCTACGCGCAGGAAATCACCACCCCTGATTTCGGCTGCGGCCTCGACGGTTTTCTCGCCGCCAAGACCCAGCAAGGCTTGCTCAGCGGCATCCCCAACGGCATCGATGAGAGCTGGGACGCCGCCACCGATCCACATTTGTTCGCACCGTTTGCCATCGGCGACTGGGAAGGCAAGGCAATCAACGCCGCCCACGTGCGCGAACTGTTCGGCCTCAAGGACTCCGAAGGCCCGCTGTTCGCTGTGGTGTCACGACTGGTTTATCAAAAAGGCCTGGACCTGACCGAAGCCGTCTCCGAGTACATCGTGCAGAACGGTGGCCAGATCGCCATCATCGGCCGTGGCGAGCCGGAGGAAGAGCAGGCCATGCGCGAACTGGCCCTGCGTTTCCCCGGCCAGATCGGCGTACGCATCGGTTTCAATGAAACCGATGCCCGGCGGATGTTTGCCGGCAGCGATTTCCTGCTGATGCCTTCGCGTTACGAACCTTGCGGTTTGAGCCAGATGTATGCACAGCGTTTCGGCTCATTGCCAGTGGCGCGCAATACCGGTGGACTGGCTGACACCATCGAAAACGGCGTTACCGGATTCCTGTTCAACGAGTCGACGGCAGACAGTTATCGCGAAGCCTTGAGCCGTGCGTTCAAGGTGTTCGCCTTCCCGGACCTGCTCCATGCCATGCGCTGCCGGGCGATGGCGGCACCGTTCAACTGGTGCAAAGCAGTCGAACCCTACGCCGAACTCTACGAACAACTGGTGGCCAAGTCGTTGGGTAAAACGCACCACAAATAACCAGGGAGGTTTTCAACGATGCCGTCACGGTCCCTTGAAACCTGGCCCCACGGCGCGATCATGCTGGATGCCGACCACACGCAATTCGCGTTGTGGGCGCCGGATGCGTTTTACGTCAGTGTCGAGCTGGATACCGGTCAGTCCCTGCCCATGCTGCCGCAGGCGGATGGCTGGTTCGTGATCAAAAGCCGCTGCCCCGCCGGCAGTCGCTACCGTTACAACATCGACGGCGAACTGGAGGTGCCCGACCCGGCCTCGAGGGCGCAGGACGGCGAGCTCGACCGCCACAGCGTGGTGGTCGATCCACATGCCTATTGCTGGCGCAACACGACATGGCAGGGTCGACCATGGAATGAAGCGGTGATCTACGAGTTGCATGTCGGCGCGCTGGGCGGCTTCGCCGAAGTCGAGCAGCATCTGGCGCGACTGGCCGGTCTGGGCATCACCGCCATCGAGCTGATGCCGATCGCGCAATTCCCCGGCGAACGCAACTGGGGCTACGACGGTGTACTGCACTTCGCGCCACAAGCTTCCTATGGCACGCCGGAACAGCTCAAGCACTTGATCGACAGCGCCCACGGTTATGGCCTGGCGGTGATTCTTGACGTGGTCTACAACCACTTCGGCCCCGACGGCAATTACCTGCATCGCTACGCCAAGGGCTTCTTTCGCGAGGACAAACACACGCCCTGGGGCGCGGCCATCGATTTCCGGCGCCGCGAGGTGCGGGACTTCTTTGTCGAAAACGCCTTGATGTGGTTGCTGGAGTACCGTTTCGATGGGTTGCGCCTGGACGCGGTGCACGCTATAGAAAGCCCCGATTTCCTGCCAGAACTGGCGCAGCGCATCCGTCAGCAGATCGACCCCGCCCGCCATGTCTGGCTGACCATCGAGAACGAACTCAACCAGTCGAGCCTGCTGGAGGAAAACTACGACGCACAGTGGAACGACGACGGCCACAACGCCCTGCATGTGCTGCTGACCGGTGAGACCGACGCCTACTACGCAGACTATGCGATGCAACCCACTCGGCAATTGGCACGCTGTCTGAGCCAGGGCTTCGTGTTCCAGGGTCACATCACCCGTCATGGCGAGCCCCGGGGGGAGCCCAGCGAGCATTTGCCGTCCACGGCCTTCATATTGTTCCTGCAGAACCACGACCAGATCGGCAACCGCGCCTTCGGCGAGCGCTTGCATCAATTGGCCGACCCTCGGGCGGTGGAAGCAGCGACCGTACTGCTGTTGCTGTCACCGATGATTCCGCTGATGTTCATGGGCGACGAATACGCCGCCGAGCAACCGTTCCTGTTTTTCACCAGTCACCATGACGAACTGGCGAGGCAGGTACGCGAAGGCCGACGCAATGAATTCGCAGGGTTCAGCGCCTTCACCGATCCGCACAAGCGCGAGCAGATTCCCGATCCCAATGCCGAACAGACGTTCCACGCCTCTCAACCGCGCCTGATCGGCAGCGGCACGCCCCACCAGCGAGCAACCCTGGCGCTGTATCGCCAACTGCTGCAATTGCGCCATCAATACATCATTCCAAACCTGTCCGGCACCCAGGCCCTCGGTGCCACTTTGCTTGACCGTGGCGCTGTCAGTGCACGCTGGCGCCTGGGCGATGGCAGCGAGCTGCGAATCGACCTGAACCTCAGCGACAAGTCAGTGGTCAACCCTCCACAGGCCGATGCGGTGTGGCGTTTGCAACATCCGCCCGCCGCCGACCTGACGAACGAGGGCCAATTGCCCCCGTATTGCGCGCTTGTCAGCCTCACGGCCGCAACCCCTTTGCCACCCCTGGATGGAGAGCGCCTATGAGCGATGCGCAACTGGAAATTCTTGCCAGCCGAGCCGGGCTCGCGGTCGACTGGATCGACGCCAATGGCCGTCCGCAAAAAGTCGCGCCGGCCGTGCTGCGCAATGTCCTCACCGGACTCGGCCACCCGGCCGGCACAGCCCAGGAAATCGACGCCAGTCTGCTGGAACTGCAACACGTGCAACAGGATCGCCAATTGCCGCCACTGCTGACCGCCGATGTCGGCGCAGGCCTGGACCTGGCGCGTTATTTCGAACCTGGCAGCCATTGTGAAATTCACCTTGAGGACGGCTCGCGACTGTCACTCAAGCTCGATGCCGAGGCGGTGTTGCCCGGTGAAATCCCGGTCGGGTATCAACAAGTCCATATAGCCGATCAACACTTCACCCTGGCGGTAGCGCCCGAACGTTGCTACAGCGTGGGCGATGCCGTCGACAGTCCGACCCCTCGCGTCTGGGGGCTGAGCGTGCAGCTGTATGGTCTGCGCCGCCCCGGCGACGGCGGTTTCGGCGACACTCAGGCGCTGGAAGAACTGGCCCGCAGCGCCGGCGAGCGCGGTGCCGATGCCCTGGCGATCAGTCCGTTGCACGCGATGTTCAGCGCCGACACCGGGCGCTACAGCCCGTATTCGCCGTCCAGCCGTCTGTTTCTCAATTCGCTGTATGCCGCGCCGGGGACGATTCTCGGCGAGCGAGCCCTGCGCGATGCCATCGAAGCCGCGGGGTTGTCGGATGAGTTCCGGCAGCTGGAAGACCTGAAACTGATCGACTGGCCAAAAGCCGCCGACGCCAAGCAAAAACTCCTGCAGGCGCTGTACGAAGGCTTCACTCGTGGCGAGCATCCGTTGCAGGCGGATTTCTCCAGTTACCGCGACGCGGGTGGTGAAGCACTGGAAAACCACTGTCGCTTCGAAGCCATTCAGGAAATGCGTGCCGCTCGTGGCGAAAACCTCGACTGGCGCGAATGGCCCGAGCACTGGCATGACCCACGCGGCGCAGCCCTCGGCGCGTTTGCCGAGGAATACGCCGAGCGCATCGGCTATTTCGCCTTTTGCCAATGGCTGATTCACCGCTGCCTGGAGCGCGCACAAAACGCCGCCCGCAGTGCCGGCATGGGCATCGGCCTGATCGCCGACCTCGCGGTGGGTGCCGATGGCGCCGGCAGTCAGGCCTGGAGTTTTCAGGATGAACTGCTGGCTTCACTGACCGTCGGTGCACCGCCGGACATTCTCAACCGGTCCGGCCAGGGCTGGGGCATTTCCGCCTTCTCTCCTGAAGGTCTGGTACGCAATGGCTTTCGCGCCTTCATCGACATGCTGCGCGCCAACTTCGCCCACGCCGGCGGGCTACGCATCGACCATGTCATGGGCCTGCAACGGCTGTGGGTGATTCCGAACGGCGCGGCGCCTGCCGATGGCGCCTATCTGTATTACCCGGTGGACGACTTGCTGCGCTTGCTGACCCTCGAATCACACCGTCATCAGGCGATCGTGCTGGGCGAAGACCTCGGCACCGTACCGGATGGCCTGCGGGAAAAACTGATCGCCCGGGCCATGCTCGGCATGCGTGTGCTGTTGTTCGAACAGGACAACACCCATTTCAAACCGATCCTCGACTGGCCGGACAACGCGTTGGCCACCACCAGCACCCACGATCTGCCGACGCTCAACGGTTGGTGGCATGGCCGGGACATCGACTGGAATGCGCGACTCGGGCTGATCGACGCCAATGGTGAAATCGACTGGCGCCGCTATCGCGAGCGCGAACGCGACGGTTTGCGCAATGCCCTGAGCCAGGATCCGCAGAACTTTCGCGAGGAGTCCCACGAAGCCGATCAAGTGGTCGACGCCAGTGTCCGCTTCCTCGGCCATACTCGCGCGCCGCTGGTGTTGCTGCCGCTGGAAGACGCGCTGGGCCTGGACGAACAGGCCAACCTGCCCGGCACCATCGACACCCATCCGAACTGGTCGCGGCGCCTGCCGGGCACCAGTGAAACCCTGCTCGATGGCCTCGATGCCGCGCGGCGTCTTGAGCTGCTCGCCTGTGCCCGCCTTCAGGCCGCCGAGCGTGACCAATGAGTGCAGTGCAAAACCTGACCTTGCGCGCCACGGTGCGTCTGCAGTTTCACAAGGGTTTCACCCTCGATGAGGCGGTGCCGTTGGTGGCGTATTTTGCCCGGCTCGGCATCAGCCATGTTTATGCATCGCCTCTGCTCGCCGCCCGCGCCGGCTCCATGCACGGTTACGACGTGGTCGACCCGACCCGGGTCAACCCTGAACTTGGCGGCGAACCAGCGTTACGCCGGCTGGTCGCGGCCCTGCGTGAACACGGCATGGGGCTGATCCTCGATATCGTTTCCAATCACATGGCGGTCGGCGGCGGTGACAATCCGTGGTGGCTCGACTTGCTGGAATGGGGCCGGCTCAGCCCTTATGGCGAGTTCTTCGACATTCAATGGCATTCGCCCGACCCGTTGATGGAAGGCCAGTTGTTGCTGCCCTTTCTCGGCAGCGATTACGGCGTCGCGTTGCAGGACGGCACGCTGCCGCTGGTGTTCAACGCCGAGTGCGGCACCTTCCACGTCGAGCATTACGAGCATCAATTTCCGATCTGCCCCGGCGATTACGGCGAATTGCTCAAAGCCGATGAGCCTTCGAACGAAGCACTCAAATCGCTGGCCGATCGTTTCAGCGCCCTCAGCTATCAGACCGACGCACGTTCGCTGGCCATCCCGCTCAAGGAGGAACTCCAGCAACTGGCCAGCGACCCACAAACTCTGCAAGCCATTCAGCGCAATCTGGAGCGCTACGACTCGAAGACCGACGAGGGCTTCCAGCGCCTGCATCAACTGCTGGAACGGCAAAGCTATCGCCTGGCGAGCTGGCGCACGGCGGCGGACGACATCAACTGGCGGCGCTTCTTCGACATCAACGAACTTGGCGGTTTGCGCGTCGAGCGGCCCGCCGTGTTCGAGGCCACCCACGGCAAGATTTTCCAGTTGATCGGTGAAGGCCTGATCGATGGTCTGCGGATCGACCACATTGATGGTCTCGCCGATCCCCGGGGTTATTGCCGCAAGTTGCGCCGACGTCTCGACTTTCTGGCACCGGGGCGACATTTGCCGATCTACGTCGAAAAGATTCTCGGCGACGGTGAAACCCTGCCCACCGACTGGTCCGAGGACGGCAGCACGGGCTACGAATTCATGAACCAACTGTCTCTGCTGCAACACGATCCGGACGGCGAACATGTGCTCGGCGATTTGTGGAAGCGCCGCACCGAACGCCCCGCTGCGTTTATCGAAGAAGCACAACTGGCGCGCCAACAGATCCTCAACGGTTCGTTGGCCAGCGATTGCGAAAGCGTTGCCCAGGCCCTGCTGCAAGTGGCGCGCGATGACCTGATGACCCGCGACCTCACGCTCGGTTCGATTCGCCGGGTATTGCAGGCGCTGATCGTGCACTTCCCGGTCTATCGCACCTATATCACCCCGATGGGCCGCTCGGCGCGGGACGAGGTGTTCTTCCAGCAGGCCATGGACGGTGCGCGGCAAACGTTAAGCGAAAGCGACTGGCCGGTGCTCGACTCCGTGGCCGGTTGGCTCGGCGGCCAACCGTGGCGGCGCAAACCCCGTGGGCGTTCGCGCAAGATCCTGCGTCATGCCTGCGTGCGCTTTCAGCAACTCACTTCGCCGGCCGCCGCCAAAGCGGTGGAAGACACTGCGCTGTATCGCTCGGCGGTGCTGCTGTCGCGCAATGACGTGGGTTACAACACCGAACAGTTCAGCGCCCCGGTCAGCGAATTTCACGAGACAAACCTGCAACGTCTGGCGACATTCCCCGACAACCTGCTGGCCACCGCCACCCATGACCACAAACGCGGCGAAGACACCCGCGCACGCCTGGCCGTGCTCAGCGAGCGCAGCCACTGGTACGCCGAACAGATCGAGCTGTGGCGCGCCCTCGCCCGGCCACTGCGCAATGACGATCAGATGCCGTCGCCCGCAGACGAATTGATCCTGTATCAGGCGCTGCTCGGCAGTTGGCCGCTGGAACTGCGCAACGACGATCAGGACGGATTCGCCGACTACGCCAAGCGCATCTGGCAGTGGCAACAGAAAGCCCTGCGCGAAGCCAAGCTGCAAAGCAGCTGGAGTGCGCCGAACGAGGCCTACGAAAACGCTGCGCAATCCTTCACCGAGCAGCTGTTGCTGGCGCCGGAAGGTGAACTGTTGCGCGGAGCACTGGCCAAGAGCGTCAACAGCATCGCCGCTGCCGGCGCCCTCAACAGTCTGGCGCAAACCTTGCTGCACATGACCGTACCGGGCGTGCCGGATCTGTATCAGGGCAACGAGTTCTGGGATTTCAGCCTGGTGGATCCGGACAACCGCCGGCCGGTGGACTACGACTTGCGTGAGCAATCCGTAAAACCTGCGCCCGTATCGGAACTGCTGTCGAACTGGC
The DNA here is from genome assembly GCF_054071635.1 of Pseudomonas sp. SDO52101_S400. Taxonomy (NCBI): domain Bacteria; kingdom Pseudomonadati; phylum Pseudomonadota; class Gammaproteobacteria; order Pseudomonadales; family Pseudomonadaceae; genus Pseudomonas; species Pseudomonas sp. SDO52101_S400. The sequence continues at coordinate 154,669 of NZ_JBSVWF010000002.1, forward strand.
GCGACGGACGCATCAAGCAGGCGTTGATCGCGCAGGTGTTGAGCCTGCGCGCCGAACATACCGAATTGTTTCGCCGTGGTTCGTACCAGGCCCTCGAGGTACTGGGCAGCCAGGCGCACAACGTGCTCGCGTTTGCTCGCGAGCATGGGGGGCAACGGGCAATCGTCATCGTGCCGATCCGTTGTGCGACGCTGCTGGAAAACGGTGCTGTCCCTCAGGTCGATGCGCTGCGCTGGGGCGAGACACGGGTGGAATTACCGTTCGCCGCCTCGGACGAAAATCTGAAGGGACTTTTTTCGAGCACCGCAGTCACAAAAAACAGGGAGCTGGAGGTCAGCGCTGCGCTGGGGGATTTCCCGGTCAATCTGTTTATCCAACACTTCTAGAAGCATGAGTTCAGTTCAGGAGCATTGCGATGAGTACCGACGATAAACGCATCCGCGAATTCGCCTATCAGATCTGGGAATCGGAAGGTAAGCCCGAAGGCCATGAAGCCCGCCACTGGGAGATGGCGCGCAAACTGGCCGAGGCCGAAGCTTTGGCACCAAAGAAATCGCCGAAGACTACGACTGGTAAAACGACGGCCACCAAGGCCTCTGAAGCCAAGGCACCAGCGGCCAAGGCCAAAGCCACGACGGCAAAAGCCAAACCGGCGAGCGCCGCCAAAGTGATTCCCCCTGGCGAAAAAGCCACCGAGAAAAAGCCTCGCGCCCCGCGCAAGCCCCCGGCGGTCTGACGCGTCCCGAACCGTTGAAATGAATGGCCGTGTGGCGGGTTCGCTCGCCACCGAGGGTTCACTCGTCCTTTAAAAATGCCCACCCCGATTTGCAGGAGCAATCATGACCCGTCCAAAGAAAGCCGAGCCCGCCGCACACGCCGAGCCCTCGCGAATCCGTGAAGGCCTGCCCTTCCCGCTCGGCGCGACCTGGGATGGTCTGGGGGTGAACTTTGCGCTGTTTTCCGCCAACGCCACCCGCGTCGAGCTGTGCATTTTCGACGATGCCGGCGAAGTTGAAGTCGAACGCATCGAACTGCCGGAATATACCGACGAGATCTTCCACGGCTACCTGCCCGACGCACACCCCGGCCTGATTTACGGCTACCGGGTCTACGGCCCTTACGATCCGGCCAACGGCCATCGTTTCAACCACAACAAATTGCTGATCGACCCCTACGCCAAGCAACTGGTCGGCCAGTTGAAGTGGTCCGAAGCACTGTTCGGTTACACCATCGGCCACCCGGATGCCGACCTCAGTTTCGACGAGCGCGACAGTGCGCCCTTCGTGCCCAAATGCAAGGTCATCGACCCCGCGCACACCTGGGGCAACGACCACCGCGTCAGCGTGCCGTGGGACAAGACCATCATTTACGAAACCCATGTGCGCGGCATCAGCATGCGCCACCCCGCGGTGCCGGATAACGTGCGCGGTACGTTTGCCGGCCTGATGGTCGACGATGTGCTGGAACACATCCGCAAACTCGGCGTCTCCACCGTGGAGCTGTTGCCGATCCACGCCTTCGTCAACGATCAACACCTGCTGCACAAAGGCATGACCAATTACTGGGGCTACAACAGCATCGCCTTCTTCGCCCCGGACCCGCGTTACCTGGCCAGCGGCAAGATCGCCGAATTCAAGGAGATGGTCGCGCACCTGCACGAAGCCGGTCTCGAGGTGATTCTCGATGTGGTCTACAACCACACCGCCGAAGGCAACGAGCAAGGCCCGACCCTGTCGATGCGCGGAATCGACAACGCTTCGTACTATCGGCTGATGCCGGACGACAAGCGCTTCTATATCAACGATTCGGGCACCGGCAACACCCTCGACCTGAGCCACCCTTGCGTGCTGCAGATGGTTACCGACTCGCTGCGCTATTGGGCCAGTGAAATGCACGTCGACGGCTTCCGTTTCGACCTGGCGACCATTCTTGGCCGCTACCACGACGGTTTTGACGAACGTCACAGCTTCCTCGTCGCCTGCCGCCAGGACCCGGTGCTGCGCCAGGTGAAACTGATCGCCGAGCCTTGGGACTGTGGCCCCGGCGGCTATCAGGTCGGCAACTTCCCGCCGGGCTGGGTCGAGTGGAACGACAAGTTTCGCGACACCGTGCGCGCCTTCTGGAAAGGCGACGACGGCCAACTCGCTGACTTTGCCAGCCGCATGACCGCCTCCGGGGAGATGTTCAATCAACGTGGCCGGCGCCCTTATTCGTCGGTGAACTTCGTCACCGCCCACGACGGTTTCACCCTCAACGACCTGGTGTCGTACAACGACAAGCACAACGAGGCCAACGACGAAAACAATCAGGACGGCAGCAACAACAACCTGTCCTGGAACCACGGCGTCGAAGGCCCCACCGACGATCCGGAAATCAATACGCTGCGCCACCGACAGATGCGCAACTTCTTCGCCACCCTGCTGCTGGCCCAAGGCACACCGATGCTGGTGGCCGGCGACGAATTTGCCCGCACACAGGACGGCAACAACAACGCGTACTGTCAGGACAGCGAAATCGGTTGGGTCAACTGGGACCTGAGCGAGGACGGCAAGGCCCTGCTGAAATTCGTCAAACGCCTGATCAAGCTGCGCCTGACCTACCCGATCCTGCGGCGCGGGCGCTTTCTGGTTGGCGAATACAACGAGGACATCGGCGTCAAGGACGTGACCTGGCTCGCACCCGACGCCACGGAAATGACCACCGAGCACTGGCACGACGCGCACAACCGTTGCCTGGGCATGCTGCTCGATGGCCGCGCTCAGGAAACCGGCATCCGCCGCAAGGGCGCCGACGCGACGTTGCTGCTGGTGGTCAACGCTCATCACGACATCGTCAACTTCACGTTGCCGGAAGTGCCTGAAGGGAGTTTCTGGACCTGCATGGTCGACACCAACCAACCGTCGATCCGCGGTCAGGAACGCTTCGATTTCGGGCACCAATACTCGGTCACCGGACGCTCGTTGCTGTTGTTTGAACTGCAACGCGAAGAAGAGGACTGACATGGACTTGCCCGGCTATCTCTCGCGGCGCACGCCGGACTACGGCGACACCGACGCCCTCGGCCGCTGTCTGGGGGAAATGGTCGAAGCCGGCCTCGACCGTCTGCCATTGCCGGGCAGCGGTCGTACGCTGGAGCGCTGGCAAAGGCTGTCCGAAGTCGGCGGTCATGATCTGGGGTTGTGCAAACTCTACGAAGGTCATACTGATGCCTTGGCGATCATCAAGCAGCTCGGTGGCTCACCGACACCCGGCAGCACGTGGGGTATGTGGGCGGCCGAACCACCGCAGGCGCGGGTCCGGATCAGCCGTTCGGGGCAACTGGTGCGGTTGAACGGGCGCAAGGCCTGGTGCTCCGGGGCGGCGGTGCTCAGTCACGCCCTGCTCACGGCGTGGGGTGAGGACGATCGTCAGCAACTGGTGGCCGTGGCCCTCGATCAACCGGGCGTGCGCGTGACCGATCAGGGCTGGCAAGCCGTCGGCATGGCCGCCACCGGCAGCGTCGAGGTGCTGTTTGACGAAGTGGAGGCCCAGGCGATCGGCGACCCCGGCGACTACCTGCAACGTCCGGGGTTCTGGCACGGCGGGATCGGGATTGCCGCGTGCTGGTACGGCGCCGCAAGGGAGATCGGCGAACGTTTGCGCCAGCAATGTGCGCGACGTGAAGAACCGCACGCGCTGGCCAGTCTCGGCGCCGTCGACAGCGCCTTGCACGCCGCTGCTCAAGTGCTGCGTGTCAGTGCCATGGTCATCGACAGCGATCCCGGCGCCGACGCCGAGTTGCTGGCCCGCCGCGTTCGCGCCATGGTCGAGCACGCCGCCGAGCAGGTTATCCGCGAGACCGGACGGGCACTCGGGGCCGGGCCGTTCTGCAAGGATCCGCACTTCGCCCGCCTGGTGGCCGACTTGCCGGTTTACCTGCGTCAGAGCCATGCCGAACGTGATCTGGCGGCACTCGGTCAACTGATTGCGAAACAGCCACGCGAGGGTTGGGCCCTATGAAGCGCAACCCGATCGTTGGCGAGGGAACCTCACTGCATGAATGGCAAGGCTCACGTCATCTGGCGGCGGTGGACAGCATCGACATTCTCGATCTCGTGCCACCGGGATCGCGGGCGGTGGTGATTGCCCCACACCCGGACGACGAGGTCCTTGGATGCGGCGGACTGCTGCAGCTGCTCGCTGCGGCTCGGCGCACACTTCAACTGATTTCGGTCACGGATGGCAGCGCCAGTCATCCGGGCTCGGATCACTGGCCGGTAGAGCGCCTGAGCGTGGTGCGCCCGCAGGAGTCCGCCGAGGCCCTGCGTCGCCTCGGCCTGCCCATGCACCGGTTGCAATGGCTGCGCGGCGGTTTTCCCGACACACAAGTCGCGGCGCGCGAGTCGATGCTGTGCGAATACCTGACCCGCTATCTGCAACCCGATGACGTGATCTTCACTACATGGCGCGAAGACGGTCACAGCGACCACGAAGCCGTCGGCCGCGCCAGCGTCGAAGCGGCGCTGCGCATGGGTGCTATTTGCCACGAGCTGCCGGTCTGGGCCTGGCACTGGGCAACCCCGGAAGATGCCATCGTGCCCTGGGAACGGGCGCGCAAGATTCTGCTCAGCCCGGAGCAGGTCGCGCGCAAGCGTCACGCGGTGCATGCTTTCACCAGCCAGCTGGAAGGCGATCCCGAAGCAGGCCTGGCTCCGGTACTCAAACCTTATGTCATCGATCGACTGTTGCAACCATTCGAGGTGGTCTTCCTGTGAGTGTCGAGGATCGCTACTTCGAAGGCCTGTTCGCGGGCAATAACGACCCCTGGGGATTCCGCCAGCGCTGGTACGAACAACGCAAACGCCTCGTGACCCTCGCAGCCCTGCCCCGCCCGCACTACCGGGCCATCTTTGAACCGGGGTGCGCCAACGGTGAACTGGGTGCGGCACTGGCCGAACGCTGCGATCGGCTGTTGTGCTGCGACACGAGTGCTGCCGCAGCCAATCTGGCGCGTACCCGGCTGAGCCTGTTCGACCACGCCGAAGTGCGTCACGGTCGCTTGCCTGTTGACTGGCCCGAGGAAAAATTCGACCTGATCGTATTCAGTGAAATCGGTTACTACCTGGATCGGCAGGATCTGACAGAGGTCATCCATCGCATCAGCGATTCGTTGACCGCAGACGGGCAACTGCTGGCCTGCCACTGGCGTCCAGTCATCGAAGGCTGCCCGCTCAATGCCCGCCAGGTCCACGACCAGATACATGAGCAGTTGCATCTGCCGCGACTCGTCCTGCATCAGGAAGCGGATTTCCTGCTTGAAGTCTGGAGTCGCGAACCCCGCTCGGTAGCCGCGCTGGAGGGATTGCGATGATTGGCATCCTGATCCCCGCACACAACGAAGAAGACTGGCTCGACGCCTGCCTTGGCGCAGCCGTGCAGGCTGCCGGTCATGCACTGCTGGCGGGTGAGCCGGTAGAAATCCTGGTGGTGCTCGACAGTTGTACCGATCGTTCCGCCCACATCGTCAGCCAGTATCCGGTGCTGGCGCTGAGCATCGAAGCGCGCAACGTCGGGCAGGCGCGGGCCATCGGCGCACAGCACCTGCTTGAACGCGGCGCTCGCTGGATTTCCTGCTCGGACGCCGACAGCCGTGTTGCCGAAGACTGGCTGGTGGCACAACTGGGGCTTGGCACGGATGCCGTGTGCGGAACCGTGACGGTCGAGCGTTGGCATGACACGTTCGATGAAGCGGCGCAGATTCGCTATCACCACCATTACCAGGCGTGTGAAGGCCATCGACACATTCATGGCGCCAATCTGGGTGTCAGTGCGCAAGCCTACGTCCGCGCCGGCGGGTTCGAGCCGTTGCCCTGTGATGAGGATGTGCAACTGGTCCGGCAACTGGAGCGTTGTGGAGCCAGCATCGCCTGGAGCCATCGCCCGCAGGTCATTACCAGTGCCCGCCTGGACAGTCGCGCACGCGGTGGTTTTGGCGACTATCTGCGAAACCTGGCACAGACTGAATAAAAAAAACCGGAGCAGATCGATCTGCGACGCGACGAACCGGGCGTCTTGAGCAATACTCTGCATCGCGGCAATCCAGGGTTCGGAGCGCTGCAGGGTTATCAACCAGCCTTCACGGGTCAGACACGCGTAGCCGTGGAGGACTGAAGGCCAGACTCAACAAGGACGTCCTGCCATGAAACCGTTATCTCTCAACGAAAGCGGCCTGCCGGCGCAAATCTGGAACAGTGCCGCGCAACTCGACAACATCCCCGTCATCAACACCCACAGCCTCGTGCCGCCCGGTGCGCGTGCCGTGGTCATTGCGCCACACCCCGGCGATGAGGTGGTGACCTGCGGCGGCCTGCTGCAACTGCTGTCCTCTCTTGGCCACCCCCTGCAATTGCTCTCGATCACGGACGGCAGCGCCAGTCATCCCGGCTCGCGCCAGTGGTCGGAAAAACGCCTGAGCGTGTTCCGCCCCCAGGAAAGCGTCGAGGCCTTGCGCCGCCTGGGCCTGCCGATGCACAGCCTGAAGTGGGTTCGCGGAGGTTTCACTGACAATGCCCTGCGAGAACAGGAAGCCCAACTGACCGAGTTCATCTCCCGTTACCTGCGACCCGGTGACGTGGTGTTCAGCACCTGGTGCGAAGACGGCGCCGAAGACCATGAAGTGGTCGGCCGGGCCAGCGCCAAGGCCGCACAACTGGCCGGCGCCCGCTACCACGATGTGCCGGTCTGGGCCTGGCACTGGCCTGAGCGCGATCAGGCACAGATCCCCTGGCACCGCGCGCGCAAGCTGCGTCTCGATACCTGGACCGTCGCGCGCAAGAGCCACGCCACCCACGCTTACGCCAGCCAGTTGAACGGCGAACCGGCCATTGGCATTGCGCCGCTTTTACCCAAGGCTATTCTGGAGCGCATGCGACTGCCTTATGAAATTGTCTTCGTTGATTGATGGCCGGGCGCGGGCAGCACTCAATGTGAACTGCCCGCGCCCGGATCAGTCGCATGAAAAGGCAGTCATGATTCAGAGGAGCGAACGTGTCCAGCGATCCCAAGCGTCATGTCATCGACGCACACCCCTTGAACCCGTCGACCATCCATCGCCTGCAGGTGTTGACGGTCAATACACACAAGGGTTTTACCGCACTCAACCGGCGTTTCATTCTTCCGGAGCTGCGTGAAGCGGTGCGCAGTACCAGCGCCGATCTGGTGTTTCTCCAGGAAGTGGTGGGCGAACACGAACGGCATTCGAATCGCTACAACGAGTGGCCACAGACCTCGCAATACGAGTTTCTCGCCGACAGCATGTGGAGCGATTTCGCCTACGGACGCAACGCTGTCTATCCTGACGGCCACCACGGCAATGCCCTGCTGTCGAAGTACCCGATCCGCGAATACCGCAACCTCGATGTTTCGATCACGGGGCCCGAACGACGAGGGCTGTTGCATTGCGTACTTGATGTGCCGGGGCACACCGAAGTCCACGCGATCTGTGTCCACCTGAGCCTGCTCGAAAGCCACCGTCAATTGCAGCTGCAACTGCTCTGTCAGTTGCTCGAATCCCTGCCGGAGGATGCGCCGGTGATCATCGCCGGCGACTTCAATGACTGGCAGATGCAGGGCAACCTCACCCTCTCCCGCCGCGACTACCTGCACGAAGCCTTCGAGCGCCATCACGGCCGGCCGGCCAAGACTTATCCGGCGCGCTTCCCGTTGCTGCGGCTGGACCGGGTCTACCTGCGCAATGCCAGCAGCCATGACCCGCAGATACTCGGCAACAAGCCCTGGACGCATCTGTCGGACCACCTGCCGCTGGCGGTCGAGGTGCACCTGTAACCGCATTAATGACAGCTATATCGGCCCCTGATGAGGACCGCGCGTCGTCGCCAGATACAGGCCGTCAGGCCGATCGTCGGCTACAAAAAGTCTCTGTCAAACGCCTTTCGTGGTGATTCGCCCTACAAACAACAGCTTATATAAATTCGAAAAAACATAACCTTGCAGCGCCTGTTTTGACCAGACCACTCATCGTCCAATTTCTTGACGCGAAGACATCGGTCTTCTTAGCTCTACCTTACTACCCCCGGAAACACTACTCGGGGCGAGCCTTCGGACACTCGTTAAAACGGGTGACTGCGGGTTCGCCTCGCTCCATTCGGTCGCCCCTCATTCGGGGTAGGAGAGACGCCAAGGCGAGATATCACATGCGCTAGCAAGGTAGATCTTCATGAAAACCTCACTCACCCCACACGAGATCAAAATTACCTTTTGCACCGTTTCAAGTTCTATCTTGCTGTGCTCATCCATGGAGGCGCAGGCGGGCCCTGTGGCGGATGAGGCCACGCCCTGGTATCGCCAGGACGTCCCGATCCTGACCCTGCCCGCGACCGTCATCACCCCCGATCCGCAACGCCTGAGCCCGCGTCCCGATCTACGCGGCAACGACCTGATCACCGAAGACCTCGCCCCCTCGGCCTGGGATCAACTCTACGGACAGGCCTCTCGCCAGGCACAGACCGACATCCTCAGCCCCGGGTTCGCGACGCCCGGTAGCGGAGAATTCAAAGGGCCGGCGGTACTGACCCTGCACGGCAACAGCGGCCAGACCCAACGGATCGGATTGATCGGCGGCATGAATCAGATCCAGGTCAACGGCAGCGGTCTGATCGTCAACCGCGCCCTCGCCGACCCGACCACCGACACCCTCAATCTGCAAGGCCAGAGCCTGGGCGCCTACTACAGCCTGACCGGGTCCGAAGGCTGGCATGTCGACCTGTCGGCCAGCGGCGGCCGGGTCAGTGGATTCAGCCGCAATGAACAGGGTGCGCGCCTGGCCACTGAAGGCAGCGCGATGACGTTCTCGGTGGAAGGCGGCTTCCCGATCGGCTTGAGCGAAAACTGGGTCGTCGAGCCTCAGGCGCAGTTGATCAATCAGCGGATCACCCTCGACACGCCTTACGCGGGCTCGGGTAACGCTTCATCAAGTGACATTTCGTCCTGGAGCGGCCGGGTCGGCGCTCGCCTGAAAGGCAGTTACGACCTGAGCGGCCTGCCGGTCGAACCCTACGTGCGCACCAACTTGTGGCACACGGTGTACACCGGCAACACCGTGACCCTCGACCAGGTGGACAAGATCAGCAGCAGCCGCAAGTCGTCGACGGTGGAATTGGGTCTGGGTCTGGTGGCGAAGGTTACGCCGGCGGTGAGCCTGTACGTCAGCGCCGACTACAGCAGTGATGTGGATGACAATGATCTGAACGGGCTGATTGGCAGTTTGGGGATCCGGATGCGCTGGTAAGGACGATTCCAGCCTTCCTGCGGGAGCGAGCAGCTCGCTCCCGCAGGTGCTTCATCAACGTTCGGGCTTGAGGATCAACACCGCCAGTGGCGGCAGATTCAGCTCCAGCGACAACGCCTGACCATGGCTGGGCACGTCTTCAGTGAACGCCCCGCCACCGTTGCCGTAATTGGAGCCGGCATAGGTGTCGGCATCACTGTTGAGCAACTCGTTCCAGCGCCCGGCAAACGGCACCCCGACCCGATACGACTGGCGCGGCACCGGCGTGAAGTTGGCCACCACCAGCACCGGCGCCCCCTCCTTGCTCCAGCGCAGCCAGGCGTAGACGCTGTTGATCGCATCGTCGCCGATCAGCCACTGAAACCCTTGCGGCGCGTCGTCCTGCTCATGCAGTGCCGGCTCTTCGCGGTACAACCGGTTGAGATCGCCGACCAGCTTCTGCACACCTTTGTGTTCGGAATACTGGAGCAGATACCAGTCCAGTTGCTGATCGTGATTCCACTCGCGCCACTGACCGAACTCGCAACCCATGAACAGCAGTTTCTTGCCCGGATGGGTCCACATGAAGCTCAGATAAGCGCGCAGGTTGGCAAATTTCTGCCAGCGGTCGCCGGGCATCTTGTCGATCAGCGAGTGCTTGCCGTGCACCACTTCGTCATGGGAAATCGGCAGGATGAAACGCTCGGACCAGGCGTAGACCAGACCAAAGCTCAACTCGTTGTGGTGATGGGCGCGATACACCGGATCCTGCTGAATGTAGTGCAGCGAATCGTGCATCCAGCCCATGTTCCACTTATAGGCAAAGCCGAGGCCGCCCTGCTGGGTACTTTGGCTGACCCCCGGCCACGCCGTGGACTCCTCGGCGATCACCAGCGCACCCGGTGCTTCCAGCGCCACCACATCATTCAAGTGACGAAGGAAGTCGATGGCTTCCAGATTCTCCCGACCGCCGTGGCGATTGGGCACCCACTCACCAGCCTTGCGTGAATAGTCGCGGTACAGCATCGATGCCACCGCATCCACCCGCAGCCCATCGACATGGAAATGCTTCAGCCAGTGCAACGCCGACGCCAGCATGTAGCCGTGCACTTCGGTGCGGCCCAGGTTATAGATCAGCGTGTCCCAGTCCTGATGAAAGCCTTCAAGCGGGTTACCGTATTCGTAAAGCGCGGTGCCGTCGAATTGCGCCAGACCATGGGTATCGGTCGGGAAATGCGCCGGCACCCAGTCGAGAATTACCCCGATATCGGCTTGATGGCAGGCATTGATGAACGCCGCGAATTCGTCCGGCGTACCGTAACGCGCGCTCGGCGCGAACTGCGACAGCAACTGGTAACCCCAGGAGCCGCCGAACGGGTGCTCCATGATCGGCATCAGTTCGATGTGGGTGAAACCCAGTTCCTTCACATACGGAATCAGTCGCTCGGCCAGCTCCGGCCAGGTGTATTGACGGGCGACTTCACCGAGATCATCCAGCTCGCACTGCCAGGATCCCGCATGCAACTCATAGATCGACAGCGGCGCATTGTGTTGCTGGCGCTCGCGGCGGCCGCTCATCCACTCCTGATCTTGCCAGTCGATCTGCAAGGGCGAGGCGACTTTGGAAGCGGTGTCCGGTGGCAGGCTGGTGGCCAGCGCCATCGGGTCGGCCTTGAGCGGCAGAATGCCGTGGGTGCCAAGGATTTCGTATTTGTACAGATCTCCCGCCTGCAGGCGCGGAATGAACAATTCCCAGACCCCAGACGGATGGCGCAAACGCATCGGATGCCTGCGCCCGTCCCAGACGTTGAAGTCGCCGACCACCGACACCCGCCGGGCATTAGGCGCCCACACGGCAAACCGCACGCCGTCGACGCCATCCACGGTTTTCAGCTGTGCGCCGAGACAACTGCTGAGGTCACGGTGATTACCTTCAGCGAACAGATACAAATCCATTTCACCGAGCAACTGGCCAAAGCTGTAGGGATCTTCCGCGACCTGCTCGCCACCGGCCCAGCGGGTGCGCAACTGATACGGCCGCGAATGATCGAAATGCCCGACGAACAGCCCCGGCGTTTCGGTCGCCTCCAACGAGCCACGCTCCTCGCCACTGTCCTTGTCCAGCACCGTGACACTCAACGCACCGGGCAGATAGGCCCGAATGAATTGCCCGCCCACACCATCGCCGTGGGGCCCGAGAATGGAGAACGGGTCCTGATGTTCTGCGCGCACCAGGGCATCGATATCCTTCGCCTTGGGCAGCAAACGTTCTTTAACGTGACCCTGTTCCTTGTTCGAGAAACTCATGACTACTCTCCACCAAGATCGGAAAAGGGTTCAAGCCCCGTCAATAACCCATACAAACCGTGCAACGGCACGGGCAGCCAGGTGGGGCGATTTTCGGCTTCATAGGCCACCTCGTAGGCCGCTTTCTCCAGGCCGAACAACGCCAGTGCGGCGTCGGCACCTTCAGGATCTTGCCAGGCATGATCAAGACTAGCTGCCGCCCGGCGATATGCCTCGACAAATGCTTCCCGCGCCTCACGCAAATAGCGTTCGGCCACCCGCCGACGCGCGGCTTCGGCCTCGGGACTGTTGTCGACGTTGTGCACGTTGATGGTCATCGCCGCGGCGTAATCGAACGAACGCAACACCCCGCTGACATCCTTGTACGGGCTGTGCTTGCCCCGGCGCTCGGCCAGAGGTCGCGCCGGCTCGCCTTCGAAGTCGATCAGATAGGCATCGCCCTTGATCACCAGCACTTGCCCCAGATGCAGATCGCCATGGACACGGATGCGCAAGCCACCGACAGACTTTTTCGCCAGCTCCTGCACATGGGCAAGGATGGCTTTCCTGTTGTCGAGCAGGCGAGCGACAAGCTTCTGATCCCCGGCATCAAGTTCGCCCTGATGCTGCTTGAGCAGCTTCAAAGCATGCTCGACCTGTGCCCCCACGTCCTTGCCGGTCGCCTGCGCATCCTTGGCCGAACTGACCTGCGGCGCGAAGTCCTTGTTGCCGCTCGGCGCTGCCAGCACCTGATGCATTTCCCCCAGACGCTGACCCAGCATGCCGGCGAAATCCTTCAGCTCGCCGAGCGCGTTGTAGTGCTGCGACTGTTCGGACACGGCGTCCGCCAGTTCGTCGCGCAATGCCCGTTCGAGGTTGTTCTGTGTCCATTCCCAGGCGTCGCCCTGATTGCTCAAGTAACCCTGGGCAATCATCAGCAGGTTGTCTTCGCCCTGCCCGTCGCGGCGAATCACCGAGCCGAGCAACGGGGAGATATTGGCAAATCCGGCAGCGGTCAGGTAAGCGCTCATTTCCAGTTCCGGATGTACGCCAGACGCGACTTTGCGTATCAGCTTGAGCACCAGACTGTTGCCGATCACCACCGAACTGTTGGATTGCTCGGCCGACAGATAACGCACTTCGGATTCAGCACCGAGGCCGAGTTTGTCCAGTTGCGGCGTGGACTCGAAACGGATCTCGCCGTCACTGGACTCCAGCACCGTGCCGCCCTGCATGCCTTGCAGCACGGCGCGAATAAACGCTTCAAGGCTGAATGCATCGGTAATCAGACCAACCTGCCGGACCCGACGCACCCGCGCCAGGGCCAATTGCTGCGGCAAGGCCGGCCCGACCTGATCTTCCGAAATAAACCCGAACGGCAATTGATATCGGCTGGTCTGCCCGCCGCTGCTGACTTCGATTTCGCTGAGCAACACCGGATGTTGCGCATCGCCGAAGCGCACGCCGTAAGCCAGCCTGACTTGCTCGATGGCCGCGTCCTTGCCGGCGAACCAACGGCGGTTCTGCAACCAGTTCGGCAGGATGCCTTGCTCCAGAGAGGTCCGGGACGGCATGTCGAGCAGTTCTTCCATGCGTTTTTTCAACACCAGCGTGGTGAAGTCCGGCAGGCTCTGCGCCGGTTCGACGTGCCAGCTCGGCATCTGGTTTTCTGCGGCCAGGACAAACCAATAGAAACCGTACGGCGCCAGAGTCAGGAGAAAATTCAATTGGCCAATGGGCGGGAACGCATTACCGCCGAGCATCTCCACCGGCACCATGCCGACGTAAGCCGACAGGTCCAGCTCTGCCGCCTGGGCGCTGCGCGATACATTGGCGACGCAGAGAATGATTTCGTGCCGGCCATCGGCGTCAGTGAATTCACGGGTGTACGCCAGAATCCGCCGATTGCTCGGTGAAAGCATTTTCAACGTGCCACGCCCGAACGCCTTGGACTGCTTGCGCACAGCGAGCATGCGACGGGTCCAGTTCAACAGCGAGTGCGGGTCACCGGCCTGGGTTTCGACATTGACCGACTGATAGCCGTACTGCGGATCCATGATCGGCGGCAGCACGAGGCTTGCCGGATCGGCGCGGGAGAACCCGCCATTGCGGTCGATCGACCATTGCATCGGCGTGCGCACGCCATCGCGGTCGCCGAGGTAGATATTGTCACCCATGCCGATCTCATCGCCGTAATACAAGGTTGGCGTGCCTGGCATCGACAGCAACAGGCTGTTGAGCAACTCGACGCGGCGGCGGTCGCGCTCCATCAGTGGTGCCAGACGCCGACGGATACCGAGGTTGATCCGCGCACGGCGGTCGGCAGCGTAGTAGTTCCAGAGGTAGTCGCGCTCCTTGTCGGTGACCATCTCCAGCGTCAGCTCATCGTGGTTGCGCAGGAAAATCGCCCATTGGCAATTGGCCGGGATCTCCGGGGTCTGACGGAGGATATCGGTGATCGGGAAGCGATCTTCCTGGGCCAGCGCCATGTACATGCGCGGCATCAGCGGGAAGTGAAACGCCATGTGGCATTCGTCGCCATTGATGCCCTCGGCGTCGGTGTCACCGAAGTACAGCTGGGTGTCTTCCGGCCATTGGTTGGCCTCGGCGAGCAGCATCCGGTCCGGATAATTGGCGTCGATTTCGGCGCGGATCTGCTTGAGGACGTCGTGGGTCTCCGGGAGGTTTTCGTTGTTGGTGCCGTCGCGCTCGATCAGGTACGGAATGGCATCCAGCCTCAGGCCATCGATGCCCATGTCCAGCCAGTAACGCATGACCGACAGCACGGCTTTCATGACTTGCGGGTTGTCGAAATTGAGGTCCGGCTGGTGCGAGTAGAAACGGTGCCAGAAGTATTGGCCGGCCACCGGGTCCCAGGTCCAGTTGGACTTTTCGGTGTCGAGGAAAATGATCCGGGTGCCGTCGTATTTCTGGTCGTCATCCGACCACACATAGAAGTCCCGCGCCGCCGAACCGGGTTTGGCCTTGCGCGCGCGCTGGAACCACGGGTGCTGATCCGAGGTGTGGTTGATGACCAGCTCGGTGATGACCCGCAAACCACGCTTGTGCGCCTCGGCAATGAAACGTCTGGCGTCGGCCATCGTCCCGTAATCGCTATGTACGCCTCGGTATTCGGCGATGTCGTAGCCGTCATCGCGCCGTGGTGACGGGTAGAACGGCAACAGCCAAATGGTGTTGACGCCGAGGTCGGCGATGTAATCGAGTTTGGCGATCAGGCCGGGAAAATCGCCGATCCCATCGTTGTTGGAGTCGAAAAAGGATTTGACGTGAACCTGATAGATGACCGCGTCCTTGTACCAGAGCGGGTCCTTGATGAAGGTGGCTGCCTTGGGTTTCTTCGCCATGTGAAACTCCTGTTCAATGCATGAATGCGTCGGCCCGAATCAAGCGCTGATCCGCCAGATCCCGAACGGCTGATAAGCCGGGTCGATCCGCATGAACTGGTACTTGCCGTGCCAGTCCCAGCGATGGCCGCTCATGAGGTCTTCGCCGTGAGTAGTGGCATCGTCCGGCAGGCCCATTTCCCACAGTGGCAATTCGAAATTGGCCTCCTGCACGTGATGCGGATCCAGGCTGACGGCCACCAGAATGAAATTGCTGCCATCGGCGCTGCGCTTGCCGAAATACAGAATGTTGTCGTTCCAGGCGTTGTAGATTTTCAGGCCCAAATGGCTGTGCAGGGCCGAGTTCTGCCGGCGGATGCGATTGAGCTGGGCGATCTCGGCGATGATGTTGTCGGGCGCATTGAAGTCGCGGACACGGATCTCGTACTTCTCGGAATCGAGGTACTCCTCCTTGCCCGGCACCGGCGCCGACTCGCACAGTTCGAACCCCGAATACATGCCCCACAGGCCCGAACCCATGGTCGCCAGCGCCGCACGAATGAGAAACCCGGGACGCCCCGACTCATGCAGGAACGCCGGGTTGATGTCCGGCGTATTGACGAAGAAATTCGGCCGGTAGCATTCGCGCCACGGCGATTCGTTGAGTTCGCTGAAATAGCTCGCCAGTTCGGCCTTGGTGTTGCGCCAGGTGAAATAGGTGTAGCTCTGGGTGTAACCGACCTTGCCCAGCCGCGCCATCATCGCAGGCGTGGTGAAAGCCTCGGCGAGGAAGATCACCTCCGGGTGGAGCGTGCGCACGTCGGCGATCAGCCATTGCCAGAACGGCAGCGGTTTGGTGTGTGGGTTGTCGACGCGAAAGATCTTCACGCCCTCTTCGACCCAGCCGACGACGATGTCACGCAGTTCGACCCACAGGCTCGGAATGGCTTCCGGCGCGTAGAAGTCGACGTTGACGATGTCCTGGTACTTCTTCGGCGGGTTTTCCGCGTATTTGATCGTGCCGTCCGGCCGCCAGTTGAACCAGCCCGGATGCTGCTTGAGCCACGGGTGATCCTGGGAACACTGAATGGCGAAATCGAGAGCGATCTCCAGACCGTGCTCGGCGGCAGCCGCCACCAGCCGACGAAAGTCTTCACGAGTGCCGAGTTGCGAATGAATTGCTTCGTGCCCGCCCTCTTCGCTGCCGATCGCATAAGGGCTGCCGGGATCATCCGGGCCAGCAGTCAGGGAGTTGTTGCGGCCCTTGCGATGACTGCGGCCGATCGGGTGGATCGGCGTGAAATACAACACGTCGAAACCCATGTCCTGAATCATCGGCAATCGCGAGTGCACATCATTGAATGTACCGTGGCGGGCGGGATCGTCGGTGATCGAGCGGGGAAACAGCTCGTACCAACTGGCGAACTCGGCCAGTTCGCGCTCGACGTCCAGCGGAAATTCGGCGCTGATGCTCAGATACGGGCGGTGATCGGCCTCGGCCATCAGCTGCGCACTTTGCGGGTGCAGAAACAGCGCGACCTGCTCGGTTTCGAGCAGGCCAGACAATTCGTGGTGCAACGCTGCAAGCCGCTCGCTGAGCGGCCCGTCACTGCGCTCGGCCGCCTGTTGCACCATTGTGCGACCCTCTTGGAGCTCCAGGCTGACCGGGACGGCGGCTAGATGTTTTTTCTCCAGTTCGTACTGAAAACTGGCGAACGGGTCGATCCAGGCTTCGATCAGGTAAAGATAACGACCAATACGCTGGGGCCGGAACCGGCCTTCCCAGCCATTGTTGCCCTGATCGGTCATGACTTCGCTTTGCCAGACTTCCTCGCCTTCTTCACGCCAGCGGATGCGCACCGCCAGTTTGTCGTGACCGTCGGCGAAGATCTTGCTGGTGACCACGATCTCGCGCCCGACCACCGCCTTGACGGCAAACTGCCCGCCATCCAGCGAAGGCCGGGTGTTTTCAATGACGATGCGTGGCAGCAGCAACGCCTGCGACAGCGGGATGTGCGGGTTGTAGCTCTGTTCGGAGGGTTTTTCAGCAGTCATTGAGCATCTCTCCTTAACGCCCCAAGGACGCTCGTTTGCCTGTTTGGCGATCACAGCCGGGCCTGCGCCCGACGATGAACTCTCTCAGGTTCCGAGCGACCCTCGCCGGCAAAAGTTCACAGGGATTTGCCCCGCCACAAAATCGGATCGAATTCGCGGTGAAGTGGTCAACCCACTTAAGCACTTCTCACGCCATGTGCCACACGGAGGTTCAACTGATGAGTATTCCAATCCCTGCTGAAACGCCCGATCCGAACATCGACAAACCGGTGCTGCCCGAAACCGAGCCGCAGCCGATTCCCGAACAGGAACCACCGGGCACCACGCCGCCACCGAAGGAAGAGCCGCCGACGACCATGCCGCCAGTGATCGTCTGACCCATCGGCGACCATTAATCGGTTGCGCAGAACGATCACACGGGGCTGCGCCCTAACCTTTAAACACCCCCTGGAAAAAGGACAGCCCCATGACCGTGCGCATCGAAAACCAGACCTGTTTTTTCGCCACCGAAAACGGTGAACAGATTCGCCTGTGCGGCGACCTGACGGTCATCACCGACAGTGAAAAATCGATGTCCGCCGTGGAAATCGAAGGTCGGCGCATTTACATCACAGAAGCCGAAGCCGATGCCTTGACCGTCGCAGGTGCCAGGGATGGGCGCAAACACCTGAAAGCCACCGACAGTGATTCGGTGATTTGACTGACCTCGATCAACAACCGGCGCAGACGTCTGGGATAGGCATCTGCGCCACAGCTAGCGGGCTGCTTCAAGTTGTCGCAGGGCTGGGCGCAAAACTCATCTGATACGCTTTTTATTGAAATACCTGAGTCTGTTATGCAAACAGATCGGCGCTCATAGTTCACTGGCCTGATGGAGGCTGATGAGCGAACGACCATGAGCGAACGAATCCCCGTCCGAACCGTAGAAGCATCACCCCAGATAAAAAAAGTACCGGCGCGCCCAATGAAGGCGAAACACGCCACCAGCGACAACCAGATCTTCACCCGCAGCTTCACCGGCCTGTTCCGCACCTTGCGCATGAGTGGCGCGGGATTTCTGTTCCTGCTGTTTTTCGGCACGGTATGGCTGAACTGGGGCGGTCGTCAGGCGGTGCTCTGGGACCTTTCCGAAAGCAAGTTCCACATTTTTGGCGCGACCTTTTGGCCGCAGGATTTCATTCTGCTGTCAGCGCTGCTGATCATCGCCGCGTTCGGCCTGTTCGCCATCACCGTGTTTGCAGGCCGCGTCTGGTGTGGCTACACCTGCCCGCAGAGTTCGTGGACGTGGATCTTCATGTGGTGCGAGAAGATCACCGAAGGTGAACGCAACCAGCGCATCAAACTGCAAGCGGCGCCCTGGAGCCTGAACAAACTGGCGCGGCGTGCGGCCAAGCACACACTGTGGCTGGCGATCAGTATCCTGACCGGCCTGACCTTCGTTGGTTACTTCACCCCGATCCGCCCGCTGGCCGAGGAACTGCTGACCCTGCAGATCGGCGGTGTCAGCCTGTTCTGGGTGCTGTTCTTCACCGCCGCCACCTACATCAATGCCGGCTGGCTGCGTGAGGCGGTGTGCATGCACATGTGCCCGTATGCGCGGTTCCAGAGTGTGATGTTCGACAAGGACACCCTGGCGATTTCCTACGACGTGGCCCGGGGCGAAAACCGTGGCCCGCGCAAACGCGAGGTGAAACCGGCCGAAGCCGGCCTCGGCGATTGCATTGATTGCCAGTTGTGCGTGCAGGTCTGTCCGACCGGCATCGACATTCGCGACGGTCTGCAAATGGAATGCATCGGCTGCGCAGCGTGCATCGACGCCTGCGATTCGATCATGGACAAGATGAGTTACGCCCGCGGCCTGATTCGCTATACCTCCGAGCGTGAGTTGCAGGGTGGCAAGACGCACTTGCTGCGTCCGCGACTGATCGGCTACGTCGCGGTGCTGGTCGTGATGATCGGCGCCCTCGCCCTGGCATTGGTCGAACGGCCGATGGTGTCGCTGGACGTGACCAAGGACCGAGGGTTGTTCCGAGAGAACGGTCAGGGCCAGATCGAGAACATCTACACCCTCAAAGTCATCAACAAGACCCAGCAGCGCCAGGACTACAACCTGAGCCTGGTGGATGGCGACGGCTTCCAGCTGCAAGGCAAGACCGAGCTGAGCCTGGCCGCAGGCGAGATTGTCGATGTGCCGGTGTCGGTGGCGATGACCACAGAGCGTCCGGCCAGCAGCTCGCAAACCTTGAGCTTCAAGATTGCCGACAGCGATGAACCCGAGGTTTATAGCGTGGCGAAGAGCCGGTTTGTTGCGCCGATGAATCGTTGAGGCTTTAAGATGGCGGCGGTTTCGGGGAGTGAGTAGTGTCAGTGCGATCCCCCTCACCCTAACCCTCTCCCAAAGGGAGAGGGAACCGACCGAGGTGTAAGGAGTTGTACATCGACCTGAAAAACCCAGTCGATTATGGATTCACAGCAGAACGTTCAGGTCGGCGTAACTCTGAAGCATCCCCCAATCAGTCCCCTCTCCCTCCGGGAGAGGGTTAGGGTGAGGGCTGATGTCTCTGACCCACCTCAAAAACACCCAACACCACGCACCAAGGCCCCCGATGAAACGCTACGAAAAATTCGCCGACGACATCGCTGAACTGATCCGCTCCGGCGTCCTCGGCCCCGGCCAGCGGGTGCCGTCGGTGCGCTACGCGAGCCAGACCTATGGCGTCAGCCCGTCCACAGTGTTCCAGGCCTATTACCTGCTGGAACGTCGCGGCCTGATCCGCGCCCGGCCGCGCTCCGGCTACTTCGTCAACACTCACGCCCCGAGCCCGTTCTCGGAGCCGGTGATCAGCAGCCAGGTCAACGAGTCCACCAAAGTCGACGTCAGCGAACTGGTGTTCTCGGTGCTGGAATCGATCAAGGACCCAAGCACCGTGCCGTTCGGCTCGGCATTCCCCAGCCCCGAACTGTTCCCGCTGCAACGTCTGTCACGTTCGCTGGCCAGCGCTGCCCGGGAAATGGACCCGCGCATGGTGGTCACCGACATGTCGCCGGGTAATCCGCAGCTGCGCCGCCAGATCGCCCTGCGCTACATGGTCGGCGGCTTGATGTTGCCGATGGAAGAACTGCTGATCACCAACGGCGCCCTTGAAGCGCTGAACCTGTGCCTGCAAGCGGTGACCGAACCCGGCGATCTGGTGGCCATCGAAGCCCCGGCGTTCTACGCCAGCCTGCAAGTGCTGGAGCGATTGAAGCTCAAAGCCGTGGAAATCCCCGTGCACCCGCGCGACGGCATCGACCTCGGCGTGCTCGCCCAGACCCTGGAGCGGCACCCGATCAAGGCCTGCTGGTGCATGACCAGTTTCCAGAACCCGATGGGCGCGACCATGCCCGAGGCCAAGAAACAGGAACTGGTGGAACTGCTGAAACAGCATCAGGTGCCGCTGATCGAAGACGACGTCTACGCCGAACTCTATTACGGCCAGCAGGCACCGAAACCGGCCAAGGCCTTCGACACCGAAGGTCTGGTGATGCATTGCGGCTCGTTCGCCAAGAGTCTGGCCCCTGGCTACCGCATCGGCTGGGTCGCCGCCGGACGCTACGCGCAGAAAATCGAACGCCTGAAACTGATGACTTCACTCTGCGCCTCGATGCCGGCCCAGGCAGCCATCGCCGACTACCTGCAACACGGCGGCTACGACCGCCACCTGCGCAAATTGCGCTATGCCCTCGAAGAACAGCAAAGCGCCATGCTCGCGGCCATCGCCCGCTACTTCCCGGCGCAGACGCGCGTGAGCCAACCGGCGGGCGGGTATTTCCTGTGGCTGGAACTGCCACCGCAGATGGATTCGTTGAAGTTGTTTCAGATGGCGTTGGCGCAGGGCATCAGCATTGCGCCGGGGCCGATCTTCTCGCCGACCCAGCGCTTCAGGAATTGCATCCGGTTGAATTACGGCAGCCCGTGGACCGAGAGTTCGGAGAAGGCGATGGAGACGTTGGGGCGGATAGTGCGGTCGTTTTGAAGCAATCGTTCCCACGCAACGCGTGGGAACGAACCTTGACTAACGCCCGCCGCCAAGATCGACGAAAGTCCCGGTCGCATACGAAGCCTTGTCCGACAACAACCAAACAATCGCCTCCGCCACTTCATCCGGCCGCCCACCGCGAGCCATTGGAATGGCCGATTCCAGCTTGCTGACCCGGTCCGGATCGCCGCTCAGTGCGTGGAAGTCGGTGTAGATGTAGCCCGGACGCACCGCGTTGACCCTAATCCCCTCGCCCGCCACTTCCTTGGACAGGCCGATGGTGAACGAGTCGAGCGCGCCTTTGGACGCCGCGTAATCGACGTACTCGTTCGGCGAACCCAGACGTGCGGCGACCGAAGACACGTTGACGATGCTACCGCCCTGCCCGCCGTGTTTCGGTGACATGCGCAGGATCGCGTGCTTGGCGCAGAGGATCGGCGCCAGGACGTTGGTTTTCATGATTTTGAGGATGCGGAATTCGGACATTTCGTCGACCCGCGATTTGTGCCCGACGGTGCCGGCGTTGTTCACCAAGGCAGTGACCCGGCCCAGCTCTGTGTCGACCCGGTGAAACAGGCCGATCACTTCGTCTTCGATGCTGACGTCGGCGCGGACCGCAATGGCGGTGGCACCGCGTTCACGCACCTGATCGAGTACGTGGTGGGCTGCCTGCTCGTCCGACTGGTAATTGATGCAGATCCGATAGCCTTGCTCGGCAGCCAACAGCGCAGTAGCGGCCCCGATTCCGCGACCGCCGCCAGTGATCACAATGACTTTATCCATGCTGGCCTTCCCCCCGATGCACACGTAACAGTCGGTGGGAAGAATAACCGCCATTGCGAGGTTTTGCATGGCCTGTGTCAGTCGTTCAGCTCACCGCCGCTTGCTTGCCGCGAACGATGTCCTGCAGAAAGCGATCGGCCGGCATCGGGTGGCCCAGCAGATAACCTTGCAGCGAGTCGCAGCCCAGTTGCGTCAGGAAGTCCTGCTGCACCCCGGTCTCCACGCCTTCGGCCACGATGCGCAGGCCCAGCGCCTGACCGAGCGCGACAATCGCCGACACAATCGCAGCGTCGTCGCTGTCATGCTCCAGGTCGCGGACAAAACCGCGGTCGATCTTCAGCTCGTTGGCCGGCAGGCGCTTGAGGTACATCAGGCTCGAATAGCCGGTGCCGAAATCGTCGATGGAGAGGTCGACGCCCATGTCGGACAGTTCCTGCAACACCGTCATGCTCGCGTCGGCATCGCTCATGGCGGTGGTTTCGGTGATTTCCAGGGTCAGGCTGTTGGCCGGCAAGTGGTGAGTGGCCAGGGCCTTGGCGACGCTTTGCACCAGACCGGTGTGGCAGAACTGCAACGCCGACAGGTTTACCGCGATCCGCCAGTCGGTGTAGCCCAGCACGTACCATTCGCGCATCTGCCGGCAGGCTTCGTTGAGTACCCATTCGCCGATCGGAATGATGAGTCCGGTCTTCTCGGCCAGGTCGATGAACTTGTCCGGCATCAGCATGCCGTGGAGCGGGTGCTCCCAGCGCAGCAGCGCCTCGGCACCGACCGGACGCCCATCGGCCGCGTGGAACTTGGGTTGGTAATGCAGGCTGAACTGGCTGTGCTCCAGCGCCGCACGCAGGTCCTGCAACAGTTGCAGTTGCTTGCGGGCGTTGCTGTTCATCGAGGCGTCGAAGAAGCTGTAGCCGTTTTTACCGCCACCCTTGGCGTGGTACATCGCGGCATCGGCGTTCATCAGCAGTTCCTGGGCGTTCTGGCCGTTGCCCGGGTACAGGGCGATGCCAACGCTGGCGGAAATCTGCAGGTCATGCTCGGCCACACGAAACGACTGCGCGATCAAGCCGACCTGACGCGCCGCCAGGCCCAACGCATCGTTGGGTTCGGTCAGGCGCACCAGCAAGACAAATTCATCGCCGCCGATCCGCGCCAGCGTGTCGAGACTGCGCAAATCTTCACGCAAACGCACCGCTACTTCGCGCAGCAACTGGTCGCCCATGTGGTGACCGAATGCGTCGTTGACCGGCTTGAAGCCATCCAGATCGATAAACATCAGCGCGAAACAGCCGCCCTGTTCGTTGACCTTTTTCATCGCCTGATTGATCCGGTCGTCCAGCAGCATCCGGTTCGGCAGGCCAGTCAGGGTGTCGTGCAGGGCCAATTGGGTGAGCTCGCGGTTGGCCACGGTCAACGAATGGGCCAGATCGGCAGTGCGCGCTTCGAGGCGGGCATCGAGAATCGAGGTCAGCAGTGCGATGCTCAGCACGGCGAGCGTGGTGATCAGCACCAGATTATCGAGGCCATTGCCGTTCAGACCGCTGATCGCTGCACCGCAGAAACTGCCGTCGGGAAACCGCGCCGCCGCCATGCCGGTGTAGTGCATGCCGACAATCGCGATGCCCATGACGATGGCCGCGCCGGCACGAAACAGGCGCACGTAGGGCGATTGCTGACGCAGACGGAAGGCAATCCACAACGCCGCTGCCGAAGCGCCAACAGCAATCAGCAGCGAAGCGCCAAACAAGGTCGGGTCGTAATCGATACCCGGCTGCATGCGCATCGCGGCCATGCCGGTGTAGTGCATGGCGCTGATGCCGGCGCCCATGATCAAGGCGCCAAAGGCCAGTTGCCAGGCCGGCAGTTTCGGCTGGCTGACCAGCCACAAGGCGAAGCCGCTGGACAGCACGGCGATCAGCAGCGAAAGCGCGGTGATCGGAATGTCATAACCCAGGCTGATCGGCAGTTTGAAGGCGAGCATGCCAATGAAGTGCATCGACCAGACGCCGATGCCCATGGCGAACGCGCCGCCGGCCGTCCACAAATGCACCGCGCGGCCCTTGGCGGTGGCGATACGCCCCGTAAGGTCGAGCGCGGTATAGGACGCGAGGATCGCCACACACAGCGAAATGAAAACCAGCGTGAAGGAATAACTACCGATGAGCATGAGAGTTCTCGTGACCACCCCACCGTACTGCTTCCGTTCTCAGCGGGGCCAAATGCGCCGATTGTACTGATTGCACAGAAGAACGCACTGACAAAGTAATCAAATGGCCATCAAGGCGATGAAACGCTTGTTTGATCACACTCGAAGGCTCTAGCTCGGTAGCCAAGACACAGGCCGTTCCCACGTCGAGGCGTCGAACCGTCCACGTGGGAATTGCTCTACGGACGCTCCGCGTTCGGCTTTGGATGGGACGCGGCGCGTCCCGGGCTGCGTTCCCACGCAGAGCGTGGGAACGATCAAGCCTGTCTCACGGATTCTGGCTGGTTTCCAGTTGCCCATCCCAGCCACCGCCCAGCGCCGCGATCAATTGCACGCTGGCAATCAGTCGACTCTGCAGGATGTTGAGCACGGTCCGCTCGTTGCTCAACGCCGTGGCTTGCACCACCACCACGTCGATGTAGGCAATCAGCCCGGCCTTGTACTGGTTTTGCGTCAGGCGCAAGGAATCGCGCGCGGCGTCGAGCGCTTCCTGACGCACCGCCGCCTCGTCCTCGTACACCTTCAACTGCACCAGATAGTTTTCCACCTCACGGAAGCCGTCGAGCACGGTCTGCCGGTATTTGGCCACAGTCTCGTCGTACTTCGCTTCGGTACGGTCGACTTCCGCCGAGCGTCGGCCGCCGTCGAACAGCGGCAGGCTCATTTTCGGGCCCACCGACCAAAAACGGTTCGGCAGGCTGATCAGGTTCTGCGAGGTGCTGCTGCTATAGCCGCCACTCAGACTCAGGCTGAAGTCCGGGTAATAGGCGGCTTTGGCCACACCGATGTTGGCGTTGGCCGCGATCACCGAGCGTTCCGCCGAAGCGATGTCCGGACGACGCTCCAACAATTGCGAGGGCAGGCTCAGGGGAATCTGCGGCAGCTTCGGAATGTCCTGGGTTTCGGCCAGTTTGAATTGTGCTGGTGGCTGGCCGATGAGTACCGCAATGGCGTTTTCGAATTGCGCCCGCTGCCAGATCAAGTCCACCAGATCGCCCTGGGTGGATTTGAGTTGTGTCTGCGCCTGGGCTACCGCGTCACGCCCGGAAACCCCGGCGTTGTACTGGTTCTGGGTCATTTTCAGCGAACGTTCGTAGGCTTCCACCGTCGACTCGAGCAAACGCTTCTGCTGATCGATCACGCGCAATTGCAGATAGTTCTGCACCAGTTCCGACTGCTGGCTCAGGCGCATCGCCGCCAGGTCGGCGAAGCTGGCCTGGGCGCTGGCTTCATTGGCTTCCAGCCCACGGCGCAACTTGCCCCAGACATCGGCTTCCCAACTGACACCCAGTTGTGCGTTGTAGGTGTCACGAATACCGCTGGAAGAACTGCTCAGGCTCGAACTGCTGCTGCCGGTGCCCTGGCTGGAGCGGGTCTTGCCCGCGCTCAGGTCGATGCTCGGGTAAAAAGCGCCGCGTGCATCGCGCACCAACGCCTGGGCCTGACGATATTGCGCCTCGGACTGGGCGACGGTCTGGTTGGAACTGTTGAGTTTTTCGACCAGCTCATTGAGCTGACGGTCGCCGTACAGTTCCCACCAGGCGCCACGGGCCAGGGAGTCGGAGGGACTGGCCTGGCGCCAGCCTTCGGCCTCTTTGTACTGGGCGATTTCGGCGGTTTGCGGGCGCTGGTAATCCGGGCCGACAGCGCACGCACTGAGCATCGCCACGCACAATGACAGGCTCAGCAAACGCGAGCCGCGAACACTGGCCAGTTGGATAAGTGAACGGTCATTCATAGCGGAGTTTCCAGAGCGGCATCGGTACGTACGCCACGCCACTTGTTGAAGCGGTGGCGGGCCTTGTCGAGATAGAGGTAAACCACAGGCGTGGTGTAAAGGGTCAGCACCTGGCTGAAGATCAGCCCGCCGATGATCGTCAGGCCCAGCGGCTGGCGCATTTCCGCGCCTTCGGCCCGGCTGAGCAACAACGGCAAGGCGCCGAGAATCGCCGCCAGCGTGGTCATCAGAATCGGTCGCAGACGTTGCAGACAGGCACTGCGGATCGATTCCAGCGGCGCCATGCCTTGGTGACGCTCCAATTGCAGCGCCAGGTCAATCATCAGAATCGCGTTCTTCTTCACCACACCGATCAACAGGAACAGCCCGAGCAACGAGATCAGGCTGAACTCGCCGCCCAGCACATAGATCGACAGCAACGCACCGACCCCGGCCGACGGCAGTGTCGACAGAATCGTCAGCGGATGAATGTAGCTTTCATACAGTACGCCCAGCACCAGATACACCGCCAGCAATGCACCAAGGATCATGAACGGCTGACTCTTCTGGGTTGCCGCGAAGGCGTCGGCGGTGCCGGCCATTTTCGCGATCACGTCCTCCGGCAGGCCGACTTTGGCGATGGCCCGCTCGATGGCGGCACTGCCCTGCTCCACTGTCACGCCTTCGGCCATGTCGAACGCGATGCTTTCGGAGGCGAACTGGCCTTCGTGGCTGACCCGGTCGTCTTCCAGGCTGTTTTCGTAGTGGGCGATGGTCGACAGCGGAATACGCGCGCCATCGGCGGTGATTACCTGCACCTGATTGAGGGTGACCGGATCCTGGGCATATTTCGGATTGACCTCCATCACCACCTGATACTGGTTGAGGCTGTCGTAGATCGTGGAGATCTGCCGCTGGCTGTAGGCGTTGTTCAGCACTGCAGTGACCATGTTCATGTCCACGCCCAGGCGTTTGGCCTGGTCGCGATCGACGATCAGTGTCACCTGCTGCGCACCGCGCCCCTCACGGGCGTCGATGGCGGTCAGCTCCGGCAAGGCGCGCAATGCGGTGACCACTTTCGGGTACCACTCGCGCAAAGCGCCCAGATCACCGCTCTGCAAAATGTAACTGTACTGCGACGTTGTCTGCTCGCGGCCGCCGCCAAATTGCAGGTCCTGGTCGGCCATCAGCATCAATTGCGCGCCGGGCACCTTGGGCATTTCCTTGCGCAGACGCTCGATGACTTTCTGCGCCGAAAGGTTGCGTTCCTTGATCGGCTTCAGGCGCACCAGCATGAAGGCGTTGTTGGTGCCGTTGTTGCCACCGATGAACCCGGCGACACTCTCGACCGCTTCGTCCTTGAGCACGGCGCGGCGGAAGGTCTCCATTTTTGGTTGCATCACGCTGAACGACAGACCGTCGTCACCGCGCACGAAACCGATCAACTGGCCAGTGTCCTGCTGCGGCAGGAACGTCTTTGGCACCACCACGTACAGCGCGACGTTCACGCCGACCGTGATGATCAGGCTCAACAGTGTCAGGCGCCGGTGACGCAACACCCAGTCGAGGCTGGTGGCGTACTTGCCGACCATCCAGTCGTTGGTGCGACGGCTCCAGCGTTGCAGACGGTTTTCCTGGCCCGGCGTGTGCGGCTTGAGCCAGCGGGCGCAGAGCATTGGTGTCAGGGTCAGGGAAACCACCAGCGACACCACAATGGCAGCGGCCAGGGTGATGGAAAACTCGCGGAACAGACTTTCGATGATCCCGCCCATGAACAGGATCGACAGAAATACCGCCACCAGCGACACGTTCATCGACAGCAAGGTGAACCCGACTTCCTTGGCCCCGAGGTACGCGGCCTTCATCGGCTTGACGCCTTCGTCGATGTGCCGGGAAATGTTCTCCAGCACCACGATGGCGTCGTCCACCACCAGTCCGGTGGCGAGAATCAGCGCCATCAGCGACAGGTTGTTCAGCGAGAATCCATAGAGGTACATCACCGCAAAGGTGCCGACCAGCGACACTGGCACCGCCAGGGTTGGAATCAGGGATGCGCGGAAGTTGCCGAGGAACAGAAACACCACCAGGATCACCAGCGCCACGGCAATCAGCAGGGTCATTTCGGCTTCGTGCAGCGTGGCCTTGATCACCGGCGAACGATCCATCGCCAGATTCAGCTTCACACTGGCTGGCAGCACCGCCTGCAACGCCGGCAACTGCGCCTTGATCTCGTTGACCGTCTCGATGATGTTGGCACCGGCCTGGCGGTTGATCACCAGCAGCACCGCCGCGTCGTCGTTGAAGAAACCGCTGTTGTAGCGGTCTTCCACGCCGTCGGTAACCTTGGCCACGTCCTTCAGACGCAGTGCGGCACCGCCGTTGTAGTGGATGATCAGCGATTCGTAGTCCTTGGCTTTCTCCAACTGGTCGTTGGCCTGGATTTGCCACAAGCGCTGATCATCCTCGACCGAGCCCTTCGGCCGACGCACGTTGGCGCCAGCGATGGTCTTGCGTACATCGTCCAGCGCCACGCCGTACTGGTTCAGGGCCTGGGGTTCGAGTTCGATGCGCACCGCCGGCAAGGAGCTGCCGCCAATCTGCACTTCGCCGACACCCTGCACCTGGGACAGACTCTGGGAGAGGATGGTCGAAGCCAGATCGTAGAGCTGGCCTTTTTCCAGCACATCCGACGTCAGCGACAACACCATGATCGGCGCCTGCGACGGGTTGACCTTCTTGTAGGTCGGCATGCTGCGCATCCCGCTCGGCAGCAGGTTGCGCGAGGCGTTGATCGCCGCTTGAACTTCCCGCGCCGCACCGTTGATGTCGCGGTCGAGATCGAATTGCAGAATGACCCGGGTCGAACCCTGGCTGGAGCGGCTGCTCATGGTGTTGACGCCGGCGATGGCGCCGAACGAGCGTTCCAGCGGCGTGGCCACGGTGGATGCCATGACTTCCGGGCTCGCGCCGGGCAGGCTTGCCTGGACCACGATCACCGGGAAGTCCATTTGTGGCAGTGGCGACACCGGCAGCAAACCGAAGCT
This sequence comes from Pseudomonas sp. SDO52101_S400, assembly GCF_054071635.1. Lineage (NCBI taxonomy): Bacteria > Pseudomonadati > Pseudomonadota > Gammaproteobacteria > Pseudomonadales > Pseudomonadaceae > Pseudomonas > Pseudomonas sp. SDO52101_S400. The sequence continues at coordinate 183,388 of NZ_JBSVWF010000002.1, forward strand.
GACGCCCCCCAGCAGCATGATCGCCAGGCTCAGGAGCATGGTCGCCACCGGGCGCTTGATGAAAGGACCGGACAGGTTCATGGCTGTTCTACCGGCTCCACCGCCGACGGTGCACGGCCCCAGCGTCGACCGAGGCGGTCGAAATACAGGTAGATCACCGGCGTGGTGAACAGCGTCAGAATCTGGCTAACCAGCAAGCCGCCGACCATCACCAGACCCAACGGCTGACGCAATTCAGCGCCGGAGCCGGTGGCCAGCATCAGCGGCACCGCACCGAACAAGGCTGCGAGGGTCGTCATCAGGATCGGCCGGAAACGCAACAGCGCCGCCTGGTAGATCGCCTGCTCCGGCGCCATGCCCTGGGTCCGTTCGGCGTCGAGAGCGAAGTCGATCATCATGATCGCGTTCTTCTTGACGATACCGATCAGCAGGATGATGCCGATGATCGCGATCATGCCCAGGTCATTGCCGCTGAGCAGCAACGCCAGCAAGGCGCCGACCGCCGCCGACGGCAGGGTCGACAGAATGGTGATCGGGTGAATGTAGCTCTCGTAGAGCACGCCCAGCACGATGTACATGGTCACCACCGCCGCCAGAATCAGCAGCAAGGTGCTCGACAGCGAGGCCTGGAACGCTTCGGCCGCGCCCTGGAACTGAGTCTGCACACCAATCGGCATGCCGATGTCCTTCTGCACCTGCTCGATGATATCCACCGCATGCCCCAGCGCCACGCCATGGGCAAGGTTGAACGACATCATCACCGCCGGGAACTGGCCGATGTGGGTGATCGCCAGTTGCGCCTGCCGCTCCTCGACATGGGCCAGGCTCGACAACCGCACTTGGCCGCCATCGGTGGTCTTGACGTGAATCTGATCCAGCGCCTGCGGACCGATCTTCTCCCCGGCCTGAGCCTGCAGCACCACGCGGTACTGGCTGGCCTGGGTGTAAATGGTCGAAATCTGCCGCTGGCCGAAGGCGTCGTACAGCGCATCGGTGATGTTCGCCACCGACACGCCGAGGCGTGAAGCCGCGTCACGGTCGATCACCAGGAACACCTGCAAACCCTTGTCCTGCAAGTCGCTGGCGACGTCGGTCAGCTCAGGACGCTGGGCCAGTGCCTCGACCAGACGGCCGCTCCACAGGCTGAGCAGTTCGGAATCCGGCGAGGACATGCTGAACTGGTACTGGGTGCGGCTGACACGGTCTTCGATGGTCAGGTCCTGCACCGGCTGCATGAACAGGCGGATGCCCACCAGTTTGTCCAGTTGCGGTTGCAGGCGAGCAATCACTTGTGCGGCAGTCAGGTCGCGCTGAGCGTGGGGCTTGAGGTTGATCAGCAGACGACCGCTGTTGAGCGTGGCGTTGTCACCGTCGACGCCAATGTAGGAAGACAGGCTTTCAACGGCCGGATCTTCCAGAATCACCTTGGCCAACGCCTGCTGACGCTCGCCCATGGCGGCAAAGGAAATCGACTGCGGCGCTTCGGAAATGCCCTGGATCACCCCGGTGTCCTGCACCGGGAAGAAGCCCTTGGGCACGACCATGTAGAGGAACACGGTCAACGCCAGGGTGCCGATGGCCACCAGCAGCGTCAGCGGCTGGTGCTTGAGCACCCACTGCAACTTGCGTCCGTAAGCGGCGATCATCCAGTCGATGAACGCACCGCTGGCACGGTAGAAACGGCCCTGTTCTTGCGGCTCTGGCTCACGCTTGAGCAACCGGGCACACATCATTGGTGTCAGGGTCAGCGAGACGACAAGGGAAATCAGGATCGCCACCGCCAGGGTGATGGCGAACTCGCGGAACAGCCGCCCTACCACATCAGCCATGAACAGCAGCGGAATCAGTACCGCAATCAGCGACAGGGTCAGGGAAATCAGGGTGAAGCCGATCTGCTTCGCGCCCTTGAGCGCGGCCTGCATCGGGCTGTCGCCTTCCTCGATGAAGCGGGCGATGTTCTCCAGCATCACGATCGCATCGTCGACCACAAAACCGGTGGCGATGGTCAGGGCCATCAAGGTCAGGTTGTTGACCGAGAACCCGGCCAGGTACATCACGCCGAACGTACCGATCAGCGACAGCGGCACGGCCACCGACGGAATGAGGGTGGCACTGGCACGCCGCAGGAACAGGAACGTCACCATCACCACCAGCGCGATGGCGATCAGCAGTTCGTGCTGCACGTCGGTGACGGAGGCACGGATGGTCTGGGTGCGGTCGGTCAGCACAGTTACTTCGAGACCGGCCGGCAGGTTGTCGGTGATGCTCGGCAGCAGCGCCTTGATCCGGTCGACCACTTCGATCACGTTGGCGCCCGGCTGACGCTGAATGTTCAGCAACACGGCCTGATTCTGGTTGGCCCACGCGGCCAGACGCTCGTTCTCGGCGCCATCGACGATCTGCGCAACATCCTTGAGTCGCAGGGGCGCGCCGTTCTTGTAGGCCAGGATCAGGTTCGCGTAGTCCTTGGGCGACGTCAGCTGGTCGTTGGCATCGAGCATCGACACCCGGGTCGGGCCGTCGAAGTTACCTTTGGGCTGATTGACGTTGGACGCACTGATCAGCGTGCGCACGTCCGACAGGTTCAGGCCGTTGGCGGCGAGCGCCTCCGGGTTGACCTTGATCCGCACCGCCTGACGCTGGCCGCCGGCGATGCTGACCATGCCGACGCCGCTGATCTGGGCGATCTTCTGCGCCATGCGCGTGTCGACCAGATCGTTGAGCTTGGGCAGCAGCATGGTTTTCGAGGTGATGGCCAGGGTCAGTACCGGGGTGTCCGCCGGGTTGACCTTGTTGTACACCGGCGGCGCCGGCAAATCGGTCGGCAGCAGATTGGTCGCGGCATTGATCGCGGCCTGCACCTGCTGTTCGGCGACGTCCATGTTGATGTCGAGGCTGAAACGCAGGGTCAGCACCGACGCACCGCCGGAACTGGTCGAGGCCATTTGCGTCAGGCCCGGCATCTGCCCGAACTGGCGCTCAAGCGGCGCAGTGACAGCGCTGGTCATCACGTCCGGACTGGCGCCCGGGTACAACGTCATGACCCGGATGGTCGGGTAATCGACCTGCGGCAGAGCCGAAACCGGCAGCAGGCGATAGGCGATCAGGCCGGCCAGCACGATGGCCAACATGCTCAGCGTGGTGGCGACCGGGCGGAGGATGAACAGACGCGAAATGTTCATGCGCCCTTCTTGGCCTTGTCGGTGACGGTGGCGGCCGATTTGCCTTGCAGGTGTTCGGTCGGGGTGGCCGGCACATCCTGAGTGTCGTTGACCACTTCCACTTCACTGCCTTCCTTCAAACGGTCGGTGCCTTCCAGCACCACACGGTCGCCGGCGGCCAGGCCTTCGGTAATCACGGTGTTCTGGCCGTCGCTGGCGCCGATCTTCAACTGGCGGATAGTGACTTTCTTGTCGCCGTCCAGCGCATAGACGAAGGTGCCGTTGGTGCCGAACTGGATTGCCGCCGACGGCGCCAGCACCACGCCCTTCAGGGTGTCGGCCAGCAGGTGGACGTTGACGAACTGGTTGGGGAACAGCGACTGGTCACGGTTTTCGTAGCGCGCCTTGAATTTCAGGGTGCCGGTGGTCACGTCGATCTGGTTGTCGAGGCTTTGCAGCACACCGGTGGCTTGGATCCTGGTGTCGCCACGGTCCCACGCTTCGGCCGGCAGTTTGGCGCCGCTGTGGTAGCGGGCGAGCACAGTGTCGAGGGTATTTTCCGGCAGTGTGAAGACCACGCTGATCGGTTGGGTCTGGGTGATGACGGCAAGGAACGTGGTGTCATTCGCCGCCACCAGGTTGCCGACGTCGAGTTGACGCAGGCCGACGCGACCGGCAATCGGTGCGCGGATCTTGGTGAATTCGAGGTTGAGCTTGGCGTCGTTGACTGCCGCCTGATTGGTCTTCACGGTGCCGAGGTACTGGCCGACCAGCGCTTCGGCGGTGTCCAGGGTCTGCTTGGCAATGCTGTCTTCCTTGTACAGGCCGCGATAGCGCTCGACATCGACCTGGGCGTTTTTCAGCTGTGCCTGGTTCTGCAGCAAAGTGCCTTCAGCCTGGAGCAAGGCGTTCTGGTACGGACGCGGATCGATTTCCGCCAGCAGGTCGCCGGCCTTGACCATCTGCCCTTCCTCGAAATAGATCTTCACCAGTTCGCCACCGACCCGGCTACGCACGTTGATGGTATTCAGCGCCGTCACGGTACCCAGGGCCTTGTAGTACAGCGGGAAGTCACCGGTCACCGCGGGCGCCACGCGCACCGGGATCGGACCTGCCGCACCGCCGAAGCCCGGACGCATCATCCCCGAACGACCGGTGTGACCGGCCGCGGCTTTCTCGCCGCCCTCCTTGTGGGTCGATCCGGCGGGCCAGAATTTCCAGCACAGACCGGCGATGACCAGCAGGACAAGCAGGCTCAGCAGCCAGCGACGAGAGTTTCGGGAAGACGATTGCATGGAGTGATTAACCATTGGGCGCGTGGGCTTCTTTTACTGGAGGCTGAACGATAAGCACTGGTGGGGGTAAAGCAAAGCAGCTTTACCGGCAATTTACCTTCAACTTACGTTTCAAGGTGTGAGCCAAAACACTGATACACAAATGAAAACGGCCTGGACAGGGCCAGGCCGTTAACAATTGTAAATGCGCTGATTTCAGCGCATTTACTTGAGCACACTTATTTCAATACAGCGAGGGCCGCATCGTAGTTCGGCTCTTCAGCGATTTCCTTGACCAGTTCGCTGTGCAGGACGTTGTCGTTTTCGTCCAGAACAACCACTGCGCGGGCAGTCAGGCCTTTCAGCGGGCCGTCAGCGATGGCCACACCGTAGTTCTGGATGAACTCGGCGCCACGCAGGGTCGACAGGTTCTGAACGTTTTCCAGGCCTTCGGCGCCGCAGAAGCGGGCCTGGGCGAACGGCAGGTCAGCCGAGATGCACAGCACCACGGTGTTGGCCAGTTCGTTGGCCTGAGCGTTGAACTTGCGTACCGAAGTAGCGCAGGTCGGAGTGTCGACGCTTGGGAAGATGTTCAGCACTTTGCGCTTGCCGGCGAAGTCTTTCAGGGTGACGTCGGACAGATTGCCGGCTACCAGGGAAAAGGCTGGCGCCTTGGAACCGGCTTGTGGCAGCTGGCCGTTGACTTGAACCGGGTTGCCTTTGAGAGTGACTTGAGCCATGAACGGAGTCCTTCTTAACGTTGTTGGGAAAGCATGCAAGAGGCGGAAGTTAACCACGAAATTGTCCGACGACCTATGCCTCAACCGAAATTGTCATGTGCTGGCACACAACATTGGATACAACCTTGAGCACTACCCAAGCAATTGCAGCATATTGCGATGCCGGGCCTGGAATATCCGCCGCATGTAACCATTCACCAGCAATCGCTCGCTGAACGCCCCGCCAATCGCCGAATACGTCACACGGTCGGTGTACAGCGTACCGCCCTCACCCGCCGCCACCCGATGTTCGTGACGAAAGGCACGCAGCGGTCCCTTGAGCATTTCATCGACGAAATGCGTGTCGCCGACTTCGCGGATCGTCACCGTCCAGTTCGACGGAATCAGGTTGAACATCCAGTGCCGGAAGCGGAATTGCCGCCCGGCTTCGATACGCAAGTTGTTCAGGTCGATATCCCCCAGCGGGGTGACGCGTTCGGGGAAGATCTTCGGGAAATTGATGCCCTCCAGACAGAAGTCGAGCACCTCGCTCGGGGTGCGATCGGGAATCAGGGTGGTGAGTTCCAGTGTGGGCATGGCGGACACATTCCGTATGGAGGCGATGCTTGTTAAAACGCGAGTCTGCATCTTTTATTTAACGACCTGTCGATTCAAGCCCCCGCCATTCGACGAAGCATTGAATCCCTCACTTTCCAGCGGAGAAACACCATGCGCTTCATGATCATTGTCAAAGCCAGCCAGGACTCCGAAGCCGGCGTGATGCCCAGCGAACAGCTGCTGACCGACATGGGCAACTACAACGAGGAACTGGCCAAGGCCGGCATTCTGGTGTCCGCCGATGGTCTGCACCCCAGCAGCAAAGGCGCGCGGGTGCGTTTCAGCGGCGAAAAACGCAGCGTGATCGACGGCCCTTTCGCAGAAACCAAGGAGCTGATCGCCGGTTACTGGATCTGGGACGTGAAGTCGAAGGAAGAAGCCATCGAGTGGGTCAAGCGCTGCCCTAATCCCATGCCGGGCACCGAGGCTGAAATCGAGATTCGCCAGGTATTCAGCCCCGAAGACTTTGGTGCCGAGTTCACCCCGGAACTGCGCGAGCAGGAAGAACGGGTACGCGAACAGGCGAAAAAGCATTGAAATTGCACGGGGTTCACGCCAGTGCACAAACTGGCGTGATCCTGCGCACAAAACCAAAGAATTAATCCCTCTGACTGGCTAACCCCCGATTAGCTGCTAGTTTCAACAGACATGTCCTACAGGCTTGAAAAGAAAAGGATTACGCCTTAACGGCCGCAAAGTGCCGAGTCGTCCACTGAGCCACCAGGGAATTGGGGAATCATGTCGAATAAAACGGGAATTCACGCCTTTTCGTCGGCGCGCTCGCTGACGTCCGTTATCTGTAACCGGTCGAAGACAGCCCTCAAGATAGCTGCATACAGCGTCATGGCTACGTTCGTCAGCTGTGGCGTCGGCGCTCAGGAATTCACCGCCAGTCCCGATGAAGCCCGGGCCATCGCCAAGGAAGCCTATCTGTACGGTTTCCCGGTGGTCGAGATGTACAAGACCCTGTACACCCAGGCCATCGATACCAAGAGTCCGAACTACAAAGCGCCGCTGAACCAGATCGGCAACACCGCCAAAGCCTTCACCGCAAAAGACACTGCGTTCGTCACCCCGAACGCCGATACGCCTTACTCGTTCGTCTGGATGGACCTGCGCACCGAACCCCTGATCCTCACTCTGCCGCCCATCGAAGAGCACCGTTATTACTCGGTGCAACTGATCGACGCCTACACGCAGAACTTCGCTTACCTCGGCACCCGCAGCACCGGAAACAACGGCGGTCATTTCATGATTGCAGGGCCGGAATGGCAGGGTCAGCAGCCGCTGAATATCGACCGGTTGCTGCGCAGCGAAAGCAACATCACCTACGCGCTCTACCGCACGCAACTGTTCGACGACAAGGACCTGGCCAAGGTCAAGCAGATCCAGAAAGGCTACAAGGTCGAACCGTTGAGCCATTACGTCAAACAGAAAGCGCCGGCGCCAGCGCCGAAAATCAGCTGGCCGAAACCGACTCCAACCATGAGCGAAACCCCGGATCTGTTCCGCTACCTGAACTTCATGCTGGCCTTCACCCCGCCACAGGATGTCGAGAAAGACCTGCTGGCGCGCTTCGCCAAAATCGGTATCGGCGCGGGCCGGCCATTCGACCTCAAGGCCCTCAGTGCCGAGCAGCGCAAGGCGCTTGAGGACGGGATTGCTGACGCGAAAGCCGAGTTCGCCGCGTTCCAGAAAGACAAGGTCGATACTCACCAAGTGACCAGCGGTGATTTCTTCGGCACCCGCGATCACCTCAAGGGCAACTATCTGTACCGCTACGCCGGTGCGAGAGTCGGAATCTTCGGCAATTCCGCCGAAGAGGCCAATTACATCGGTTACTTCCTCGACAAGGACGGGCAGCCGGCCGACGCCTCGAAACACGACTACACCCTGCATTTCGACAAGGGCACCCTGCCCCCAGCGGATGCGTTCTGGTCGCTGACGATGTACGACGGCAAGAGCAAATTGCTGGTGGCCAACCCGCTCAACCGCTACCTGATCAACTCGCGGATGCTGCCGGACCTGAAGCTCGATACCGACGGCGGCCTGACCCTTTACGTGCAGCACAAGAATCCGGGGAAAGACCGACAGGCCAATTGGCTGCCGGCCCCGAACGGCCCATTTTACGGAATCTTGCGTCTGTATCTGCCAAGGCCGGAGGTGGCCAGCGGGGAATGGAAAATGCCGTTACTCAACCCGGTGGACTCGAAACGATAAACGGTATCCGTGATGATCAAGCCTTGTGTTGTGCGTCCATTCGTCGTACGCAACGGTCTACGATGCTACCGGTGGGTTCACGCAGCGGCTGCAGGCGCACCGGCAAAGGCTGATGCCGTTTTACCGCGCGAGCCTGCATGTCTATGACGACGAGCGTCTGCTGACGACGATCCCATCAGCAGCACTGCATCATTTGGATTTCATCTTCAGATACGACTGATGCAAGTCCGACGCCCATCCATCGATCACCGCTTTAACGTCATCGGCTTTCATCACCTGGGAGTCGTTCTGCAGCGGCTTGCCGGTGCCTTTGCGCACGACCTGCGCCACTACCTTGTTATTGCCACCATCGAGAAAAACCGCTTCGGTGGCCAGGGTAGTTTCCTGATCGCGAATGCCGCTTGCGGTACTGACCGCTGCGGCCACCAGGGCAATCGGGACCACTTCATAGGCATGCAGGCCTTCGGTCTTGCTGCTGACCGCTGTGATCGCCGCACGCACCACAATCACGCCCGGGCCGGGGCCATTGGCCAACGGCAGGGATTTACCCACCTCACGCTTGAGTGCCTGATCATAGTAGGCGGTGATTCCGTTGAGGGTCTGCTGCGGAATTTTCACGGTCGGCTGAGGCTTGGGATACAGCTGAGTCGGTTCGATATAGACGCTGGTGAACTTGTTGATATCGAGCTTGGGATCGACCCAGCGCATCACCTCGGCGCCGGAGGGTGATTTGGCCTCTTTGAGTTGGCTGTAGTCCTTGAGGAAGCCTGAATACTCATCCGGAGCGACGGTTTTGCTGGAGCAGCCCGCTACGCCAAGCGTGGCAATACACAGGGTGCTCATCATTACGGCTAGCTTCATGCTGTAACTCCTGTCAGAAGGCCTGATTTGTTACATCGGGGAGTTACAGGTATAGCTAAAACCTCAGGCTTTGCGCTCGCCCGTTACGATATTCGTATTGCATCGCAAGGTGGCTCCATAGAGCTCGGCAAACGGTTTGTGGCAGGGCTGGCGAGAAATGAATCCCGACGCCCTGCCAGAAGTGCGGCAACACCCGACTCAGATCGGGTTCACCAGGTCGAACTCTCTCCACTGCGCAACGCAATCTCCCGCCGGCTGTTGAGCCGCATCGCCTTGATCAGCGACACCGTGCCTACCAGCAGCAGAGCCGCGCCAAACAGGAAGTCGATGTTGTACAGCTGGAAATCCTGCACCGGCCCCACCAGCACCGTGCGCACCACGCCGATCCCCACCAGCGTGGCGAGGAAGTCGATCCCCGGCTCATCACGGTAGAACACCAGCAGCAACGGCAGGCACAACACCAGCAGCATCAGCAGCACCACGACCTTGAACGCGCCTTTGCGCTCGACGCTGAACGCGCATTCGTGGTGGCCGTAGGCTTTGTAGTCCTCGTCGCGGACCATCACGTTTTTCTCGTTGATGTAGTCGGCGCGGTTGTACTTCTGGATCGGCGTGAAGGTGTTGGACATCTCCATCAGCGTGGTGATGTTCTTGAAGCGCAGGTCGACGCGCTCGTTGCCCTTGAGGTAATACAGGACTGGCTTGTAGCCGTAGCGGTAAGTGTCGAAAGGAAACTCGGTGACCCGGCCCTGAACGCCGATCGGGCGCGATTCGAGCTGGGCGAAGGCACTCTTGTCGGTCGAGGCGAGGTTGCGGCTCAGCGGCAGGACTTTGACTTGTTCCAGGAAGATCGGCGTGACGCCGTAGGACCACTGCAACGGTTCCAGGCGCAGACGCAATTCGTTGCGGCCCAGGTCATAGCGGTTGAAGGTTCGTTCAGACACCACCACCGCGCCGCTGAGCATGAACTCGCCGCGCAGGTTGTTGGTGATGCGCAAGGTCAATTGATCCTTGCCCAGCAGCGCCGCATCCGAGGACGGCGGCGTGCCGCACCACGCGGTGCTTTCGCCGACACCGCCGAGCTGACCGCCGCGGCTTTCGTTGAATACGTAGATGTAACCGGCCCACAGCGTCAGCATCAAAAGCAACGCGGTGAGGCCCAGAATCTTTTTGCCCGGACCCACTGATCAGACTCCCTTCTTCGTTCCGTCGTCCAGCCGAAAACCCGCTGGCGACGGGGACTCTACCAAAAGGCCAGCATCGACCCAAGGAAAAATCCCCGATTTGTAAGGGTTCTAAGGGTTTCCCCTGTGCGAGCCTCGTCTCAACGACGACGAAACAACGGCCGCGGCTCAATCACCGAGCGCCCATACAACACGCTCATCCCCGCCAGCCCCTTGAGCGCATCCTCGGCGGATTTGTCCTCGCGCACCGCGAAGCTGTCGAAACCGCACTGGCGCATGTGGCTCAGTTGATCGCGTAACACATCGCCAATCGCCCGCAACTCTCCTTTCCAGCCGAAACGGCTACGCAACAGATAGGCCTGGCTGTAGGCGCGACCGTCACGAAAGCTCGGGAAGTCGAGAGCGATCAGCGGCAGCGACGCCAGCCACGGCAGCAGGCTTTCGACACCGTCGTCCGGGCCCAGCCAGACCGCATGGGTCGAGGGCGACTCGAGCCAATGGGCCAGCGGCAGAATCAACATTTCAGCCGCGTCATCCGTTTCAGGCGAGCGGATCAGCGTCCACGGATCGTCCATTACAATCCGCGCTCCGCCCTCCTCCATCCGCAACAGATTATTCATGCCGACACCTCCAGCGTTTTCGGGTAGACCCGTTCCTTGAACGGCTCCAGGCCGATGCGCGCCACGGTGTCGACAAACAGTTCTTCGGCCTCGCGATAGCGCACGAAGGTGCCGATGATCCGCTCGATGACCTGCGGCACTTCAGCAGCGCTGAACGACGGGCCGATGACTTTGCCCAGTGCGCTGTTCTTGCCCTGCGCTCCGCCGAGGGTGATCTGGTACCACTCGCTGCCGTTTTTATCGACACCGAGAATCCCGATGTTGCCGATGTGGTGATGGCCGCAGGCGTTCATGCAGCCGGAGATGTTCAGGCTGATGTCACCCAGATCGTGCAGGTAATCAAGGTTGTCGAAACGCGCCTGAATCGCCTGGGCAATCGGGATCGACTTGGCGTTGGCCAGCGCACAGAAATCACCGCCGGGGCAGGCAATGATGTCGGTCAGCAGACCGACGTTGGCGGCGCCCAATCCCTGCTCTTTGGCCAGTTGCCACAGTGCATACAGCTCGGACTTGGGCACATCCGGCAGGACGACGTTCTGTTCATGGGCGATACGGATTTCACCGAAGCCGAAGCGCTCGGACCAGTCGGCCACCGCCAGCATCTGCAAACCGGTGACGTCCCCCGGTGGCGAGGCCAGGCCCGGTTTGGTCGACAGCACCACGCTGGTGTAGCCCGGCACTTTATGCGGTTGCACATTGCGCGCAACCCAGCGAGCGAACGCCGGGTTTTCCGCCAGGTGCGTGCCGTAATCCAGATCGGTGCCCGCCAGCGTGCGGTAGCTCGGCGGCACAAAGGCGTCGGCAACCCGCTGGTATTCAGCCTCGGTCAGTTGCGCCGGACCGTCCTTGAGATGTTGCCATTCCTCTTCGACTTCCTTGGAGAACGCCTCGATGCCCAGCGCCTTGACCAGAATCTTGATCCGCGCCTTGTACTTGTTGTCGCGCCGGCCGTGGCGGTTGTAGACCCGCAACACCGCCTCGACGTAAGACAGCAAATGCTGCCACGGCAAACCATCGCGGATCTGCAGACCGAGAATCGGCGTGCGCCCCAGACCTCCACCGACGATCACCCGCAGCAGCATCTGCCCGTCGCGACCGGGGTAAAGGTAGAGGCCGATGTCGTGCATCATGATCGCCGCGCGGTCCTGCTTCGCCGAGCAGATGGCGATCTTGAACTTGCGCGGCAGGAACAGGAATTCCGGGTTGATCGTCGACCATTGCCGCAGGATCTCCGCCAGCGGACGCGGGTCGATCAGCTCGTCTGCCGCGACCCCGGCGAAGGCTTCGGTGGTGATGTTGCGCACACAGTTGCCCGAGGTCTGGATCGCATGCATGTTGACCTGCGCCAGGCGTTCGAGAATGTCCGGCACCTCGTGCAGTTCGATCCAGTTGAACTGCATGTTCTGTCGCGTGGTGAAATGGCCGTAGCCACGGTCGTAGTCACTGGCAATGCTCGCCAGCGTGCGCATCTGCCCGGCGCTCAACGTGCCGTAGGGAATCGCCACCCGCAGCATGTACGCGTGTTTTTGCATGTACAGGCCGTTTTGCAGGCGCAGCGGCAGGAACTCCTCTTCACTCAACTCACCGGCCATGAAGCGCTCGACCTGATCGCGAAACTGCGCAACGCGCTCGAACACCAGCGCCCGGTCGTAATCATCGTACTGGTACATGCAACTGCCACCTCATCAGGGTTAAACGCAAATTCAAAACTGTGGGAGCGGGCTTGCTCGCGAATGCGGTGTGTCAGGCAACTGACTTGTTGGCTGACAC